>JAVVFR010000055.1:0-7932 GCA_032250595.1 Bacteroidales bacterium
TGTTCACAGTTAATTCAATATTACAATGAAAGAAGGGATCATTCCTCTATCGGAGATATTCCACCATTAAGAGTTTACAGATATGTAGCATAAGCCATAATAATAATTTTAAGATATGATTCTATTATGAGTTGCATTTTAAAAGAGTATCAATTATATTTGTGTGAAATATTGTCCAGTAACATTAGACCATCTCGTATGATTGATTTCAAACAAATAAACAAACCCACCAAAGAAAAGCTTATGAAGAATACTGTTAAATTTCTTGGCCTTTTTTTTCTGTCCATAATCATCGTTTTTACTGCCTGTAAGAAAGAGGATGATGTTAATAACAATAACAACAATTCAATTGATGTAATTAAATATTACGTGGAAGTTGATGGAAACAAAACAAAAATGGACACCATGTACGATGCCTATTATAAAGACTATTGGAATAATTATTATCACGAGTATCTACTCGTAGAGAAAGACGCCGGTTACGATGACTTTATGCAGAGTATTTTGGGTAATGCGACTGGATTCAGCTTTCAAGTAGAAACGAATAACAATAGTTTACTCCCCGATGGAGATTACTTCTTAGATTCCACAAATACTACACCAGCGCAAGGAGACATAAGATCAGCAACCTTTTACATTGATTACGACTTTTTTATGGGATCAGGTGATAATATCAAAATGAAATCGGGCTCATGCAATATTAAAAGTACGGGGACATCCAATAAATACAAGGTTGAAGGTACTTTTCTTGGAGTAGACAGCAAAGTATACAAAATCTACTTCGATGGAGTGGTTTCAAAGGTTTTTGTAGATAATGGATTATAGGCTATTCAATCCAAACCTTCACTTTAACAAAGCACCGAAAATTTGAAATTCAAGAGGCTAGCCAGATTGGTAGTGCTTTTGGACTAATCAGTTCGCTGTTTTCCGGGTTAGCAATCTTTGGAGTTATACTTACCCTGTTTTATCAATCTAAGGAAAACCAAAAGAACAGAGATCAAACAAATTTCTTTAATCTAGTTAATACTTTTAACCAGCTTAGAGACAAAGGAATTTATTTTGATCAAACGCATGGCCGGAGGGTTACCATTATTGTTGATACATGTTACATATGATCTGTCAGGTGTTCAGTCAGAATTCTTATACCGATACCAATTAACACAACTCCACCGGCAAGCTCAAGCCAACGGCCAAACAATTGCCCAAACCGGTTGCCGATATAAACACCTGCTACACAAAGCAGGAAAGTGACCATTCCTATGATTAACACCGGTTTTATTATAAGTATATCGATCATTGCAAAACTTATTCCTACAGCTAATGCATCGATGCTGGTGGCAATCGCAAGAACAAAGGCTGTCGGAAAATAAAGGATGTTTTTCTGCTCATTGATCTCTTTTCCGCGAAGAAAATCTATCACCATCCTTGCTCCGATAAAAACCAATAGTCCGAAAGCGATCCAGTGATCAAAGGAATGGATATAGACATAAAATGTTAACCCTGCTGCCCAGCCGATCATCGGCATCAGCGCCTGGAACAGCCCGAATAAAAAAGCAATCTTCACTGCATCCCTGAAACGAAGGTTTCTTATGTAGGCGCCTCCTGTTATTGATACCGTAAAGGAATCCATGGCCAACCCAAAACCGATCCCTATAAGCATGATCAATGATGACAGTTCCATAAATTTGTTTATATCTTATTATTCTGCAAAGGTCATATTATTTTTGGCAAATTGTTAATCGAAAATTTCCCATTACCGGTGGTACATATCGTATTATACTAAGGAAGGAGCGTAAAGGGATTAGTTTTGATAAACGATTTTTTGCATCGTAGTTTGTCCATTGCAAATAAACCTAAAGAAATAGGTTCCGTTGGCAATATTTTTTGCATGATACTCTTCAACATATTTCCCGGGTGAGAGGGTTACATTATTGAGGCAGGTCTCTACCACCCTTCCGTGCACATCAATTATATCGAGGGAGATGATACTTGTTTCATGGAGTTTGAAAGTAAAGTAGGATGTATATTGAAAAGGGTTGGGAAAAGCCTGTTCCAGAGTAAAAGAGGTATGATCCTGCTGATCGACACCAAGAAAGAGCGTATCTATGATGGCGGTCCATACACTAAGTTCTCCGTTGTGCAGGCGTGTCCACATAGGCCTGACGACATTATTATGGGCGTCGATATTGTTATAATCTCCAAAGAATACAGTATTAATGGGAAGAAAAGGGGTATCAGAGATTTTAAAGTTAACAAAACTATCGCCACCATTCTTCGAGACTGCCATATACACATCGGTTTGGCTGTCATTATAGGCGCGTCTGTCGTAGAATACCAGATAAATATATCCGGTAACCTGATCGACGGTCATCCATGTAAAGAACTGGTGTTTTCCCGGTGGGTCATCATTCACTCTCATCGGGTTGGTCCATGAGTTGCCTCCATCGGTAGATTTGACGAACCAAATATCTGTGTCGGTGGTTCCATTACGTTGATCGCTCCAGTTGATATAGATATTTCCGTTGTAGGGCCCGTTGCTGATATCGCAGCATGTCACCGGCAGTCCGTTGCATCTGGATATTCCCGGGATGTTGAAGTCCCATCCACCGGGTTGATCGGCGACGAAGATATCATGATCAAGCCATGTATCACCACCATCGAGCGACCTGTCGAAGACGATATCTTCGGGGCCGGCCCATGAAACATAAACCGCTCCGTTGGGACCCATGACAGGCACAGCGCCTTCAACGGTATTGTCGCTGTCGATACAGTCGCCGGCAATCTTGTTGATTCTTTTGGCCGGTGACCACGTATCGCCCCTGTCGGTCGATTTTGAGAATCGTATGATCGAACTGTCGGCCGGATTGGAGGACCCGTATTGGTCAAACTGCGTCCAGGTGACATAAATAGTATTGGTAGCCCTGTCAACCACCGCCCACTCCTTATCCTGTGCCTTGGTGCCATTCAAGCCCATATAGGTGCCTGTAGTCCACTGGCCACCAACAGTGTCGAGCCGCTGACAAACGATACGGTCAATCCAGTTTCCTCCGGGGGGGTTGGAGAGATGAAAAAAGTAAAATGCCCCGGTGGTATCAACAGCAATACAAGGATCTCCCCATACACCATAAGGAGCTGAGTAGAGCTTGTTGATGGCCCAGGTATGACCGCCATCAGTGGAGTGAAAAACATTGTCGATGTTTGACCCGGCTACAATCTCATTGGTGTTCTTGGGGTTGATACAGATACTGGGCTCCTCAGGATAGAGTGTGTCGGAGATCATAATATTGGTATGCTGTGCATATATTCCGAAAGACAGTAAAACAAGAAGGGCAAAAGAGAGAGAAATTTTCATAAAGTCGTGTATTTCGATTATTAAGTGCTAAGATACAACAAATCTGTATCAATCTTCCCTTGTCGATTTTGCTATCTGTTTGCCAATGTATATTGATAACTTTTCTGCACTCTCTTTTGTCAAATGGCTACCGTCATAGCTTGTAAGCTGCAGGCTATCGGTTTCTATCCAAACTGCTCCTGCTTTTTTAAGACGCGAGATGACTGCCTTTTCATCGAACCCGCTTGCAATATTCTCCAACTGATGCATGGTCACTGTTGCGGGAGGACGAAAGACAAATACGGTAATGTCTTTCAACCTCCATTTTTCAATTTTTTCTGCCAGTTGTTCCAGCAGATAATTACTGCTCTTGTTGTTTTGGAAAACTGCCATATAGCTTTGCAATGCATAGGTGGTATCGCGTACACGATAGTCGGAGGCTATCCATCCATTAGGAGTATAACGTTGAATATAGTTCTCTCTTTTATGTTTGTTTTTTATATAGTTGCGCAGGCCGGCAGGAGATATCGAAGGAAAGCGTTGCAGAATATCTCCGAAATAGAGCTGTTCAATAATCTCTTCCCTATTGATGGAAGACTGTTCTTCAAAGTGTTCGTTTAGCCATGCTTTTGGTGTGATTGAATGAGGAGTGATGCCAATCACCATCACCGGGTGTCTTGCTGTTTTTCGTAGTTTTTGGGTAGCTGCATCGAGGTATCGGTTACTAAAACCTGCGCTGCTGTATCCAAAGTTTAGCACCTCTGCTCCCTGCACTGCCGAAGCAATCGCTTCGGGTGAAATGCCACGGTAAATACGTGAATCTCCAATAACTACAATATCATAGTGCTGTGGGGCATGCGTTTTAGCCATCCAGAAAAGCTTTTCGTTATCTGAAGGGGTTTTTTTAGCAAGGATGATATTGGCCATCATCAATACTAATAAGGCAATAAAAAAGCTCCATATAATTCGTTCACGTTTCATCATCAAAACTGAAAATAGATAAATTGGTTACCTTCCCCACGCAAAATAATGCATAGGGCAATTAAAATACCAATAAATATAGTGTTTAGCCATCTTTTTCTTCTTGCAGCGAGTGCCATAAGAAAATCTAGTTTATACCACACGCCTATCTCAATACCGAGAGCAATGACACAATAGCATATTCCATTGAAAGCAGCATCTCCTGAAGGGATGTGGGCACCAGAGAAGCTGAACATCTGTTGCAGGATAAACCATGCTTCATCTATCTGCTGTGCACGGAAGAATACCCATGATATCAGCACCAAAAGGTTGACAACCAGAAGGCTCCATAGTTTCCCCAATGGCAGTTTCTGTAGTCGATCAGGGAATTTGGTGATTCGTTCGAGGCTCATATAAAAAGCATGAATAGCACCCCATACCACGAAAGTCCATGCTGCACCATGCCATAACCCGGAAACCAGCATCGTAATCCACATAAAAAGATGTGCATTGTATTTACCTTTTTTCGAACCACCCAAAGGGATATACACATAATCACGGAACCAGGTAGAGAGGGAGATATGCCATCGCGTCCAGAACTCTTTTAAAGATAAAGAGAGGTAAGGATGGTTGAAATTGGTCCTGAAGTGAAACCCCATCCATTTAGCAAGGCCTCTGGCGATATCACTGTATCCGCTGAAGTCGAAGTAGATCTGGAAAGAGAATCCTATAATCACGATCCACCAATAGAGGCTTGAATCTACCATATGGGTATTGGCAAAAGCGCTGTTGACCATAGGAGCGATATTGTCGGCAAGCACCATTTTTTTAAAGAAGCCATACACGATAATCTGCAAGCCGTTCCATCGTTCGGTTTCAGTAATTTTCTGTGTCTTATTAAGTTGCGGAAGAAAGTCTCTGGCACGGATAATAGGCCCTGCTACCAGCTGTGGAAACATAGAGAGGTAAGCAAAAAAATGAAGAATATGTCTGGTGGGTTTTAGCTTTCCTTTGTAAATATCTATGGTATAGCTCATCGACTGGAAGGTGTAAAAGCTAATTCCTACCGGCAAAATGAGAAAGAAAGGATTGATAGTGCTGGTAAGTTCTGTCTGCTGACCAAATTGAGCAAACAGCATCTCGATATTTTCCGCTAAAAAACCGAGGTACTTAAAAACCATCAACGACCCTATATTACCAAGGATGCTGATAAGTAGAAATAGTTTTTTATAACGTTGGTAACGGTAGATTGCCCTGGCAGCAAAAAAATCAATAAGTCCGCTGCCAATGATAAGAAAGATAAACCGCCAGTCCCACCAGCCATAAAAAATAAATGAAAACATCACGAAAAAACCCCACTTCAATTGCTTACCTCTTCTTGTAAATAAAGGGAAAAGCCCGAAAAAAAGGAGCGCGAAAAAAACAAATATGACTGAATTGAACAGCATAGGCTAGAGCTGTATAGGTTGCTAAGGTAATAAAACAAAACATGTACTTTGAGGTCAACAAATAAATTTTACCCTTCTTTATAAACAATAAATTCGTTAAGTTTGATCTTCTTAAGAAGCGTTTACAGATTAAAACACGCACACATAAGAGTAAATTTATTAAACTATACGCCTATGGATTTCAGCAGCAAAACAGTATTAATCACCGGTGGGTCAAGGGGTATTGGAAGAGCAACAGCTGTCATGTTTGCCCGATATGGTGCTGAGGTAGTATTTTCCTATGAAAAGAATCACGAGGAAGCGATGACTACATTGGACAAAATGTCTTCGGGGAAGCATAAAGCCATACAAGCCTCCATGGAAGACCCGGATCAGTTGAAGCGTATGGTTGATGAGATCATTGAGGGCTATGGCAAGATTGATATTCTCGTTAATAATGCGGGGATATACGACATTCATCCTTTCACATCAACGTCTTTCGATTCATGGCAGCGGGTATGGCAAAGGACTATAGCGATAAATCTAACGGGCGTGGCTCATTTATGCTGGCTTGTGGGTCACAATATGATTGAGCGTTGTGGAGGTGCAATTATCAATGTTACATCACGAGGAGCGTTCCGTGGCGAGCCTGAGGCACCGGCATATGGAGCCTCTAAAGCAGCAGTTAATGCCCTTAGCCAGTCGCTCGCACAAGCGTTAGGGAGATATAATATTGCTGTTATTGCCATTGCTCCGGGATTTGTTGAGACAGACATGGCGGAAGAGATTTTGCTCTCGCCCAAAGGGGATGCTATTCGTGGAGAGAGTCCTTTCAACCGTGTTGCTGAACCGGAAGAGGTAGCTCACGCCTTATGCTTTGCAGCGCAGGAGAAGTTAAAGTTCCTTTCAGGGGGTATTATCGATATCAACGGAGCGTCGTTCCTTCGGATGTAGGTTGCCAATTTTAAAGACAGGTAAAGAGAATATCTACAACAGCAATGTCTTCGGAAAGAGCCCTGCCACTTTTTTGTTTTTCCTCATAAGCGATGGCAGGTTTGGGTTTGCTCTTTTGAAATAATGCAGTGCCGGTAAAGCCGGAAGTTGTCACAATAGCATTCTGTGTCTTAGTCCGTATTACATCTTCTGCCAATGCAATACTTTTCTCCGCTTCTTCTTTATGAGGGTCATTTTTTTTCATGTCTGTTGTGCCATCTTCGCTATCAAAATCCATTACGATTTTATCTTTCATCACCTGATCAATGCGTTCAGGAGCAAGTGTTGATGCTGACGGTGGTTCTTCATTCTCTTCCAGGGCTGTTTCGGGAAGCTCTTCAGAGAAATCTTCTTCGACAGCTTGTTTGATGGACTCCGGTGATGTTTTGCTGTTATCATGATGAGGCTCGATCGTTTGTGCTATATCCGGAATGTTTTGCTCCTGCCTGATAGTGGCAAAAAAGAGATATGCAACTAATAGAATACTTACAGCTGCAGCTGCCCATAACACACTGAAGGCAATACGTTTAGACGCAGGCCTGGCTGTGGTTCGACCGGCTCTTGCCAATTTATACTTCTGAACAAGGGCGTCTTTTGTAGCGGATTCAGGATAAATGATATCTTTTGCCGCCTCCATATCGATATTCTGGAGCAATGTACGCATCATCTCATACTCCTCACGGCTGCCTATAATCTCCGAAATAGCTATGCGTTGCTCCTCCGTTAAAGCATCATAACTCTTTGTGCGTAGCAGGGATTCAATATCAAGATTGGTATGCTCTGTTGAGAAATTCATGGTCTTTCATTTGTTTTTATGTGGTATAATGCAAACGGTATGCTTTCATTTTAACAGCCAGTTTTTTTAAGGTATAAAAAAGTCGCGACTTCACTGTGCCTTCAGAACATTGCATTATTTTACCTATCTCTTTTATCGGTAACTCTTGATAAAATCGAAGGATAAATGTTGTTTTGTGATGCTCATCCAGCTCGTCGACATGTTTTCTGAGCATGATCCCGAATGCTTCATTGTCGATTTCCACGCCCCCACCGGTGTGTTCCGACAATACCATTGCATTATTTTGTATTTCACTGTTCACTGTGTTTCTTACCTCTTGTTTTTTATATTCGTTTTTACACATATTGTTGGCGATGCTATAGAGCCATGTTTTAAAAGGACGCTCTGGATTATAACGGTCAGGGTTGTATATAATTTTTGTGAAT
>JAVVFR010000056.1:0-7927 GCA_032250595.1 Bacteroidales bacterium
CCAAACCATTGTAAAGGGAAAAAACATGACACCAGTGTCTTTCGAAGCCGCTCCTTTCCCAACGGTTTGCTTTTGCCTCCCCAAAAAGCATAGTCGCCACTAATGCAATAATGTCTTGCATCAAATGATGTTTCCGGTGTGCAGGAAAAACTGTTAACAAGCTTTTTGTCAATGTCGTATGCAATCAGCAGATAGGTGCCTTGGTTGCGTTGGCTCTCAAAAAGAGAGACTACCCGTTTATGATCGTTTTCAACTTCAAGAAGGGTGTAATCGTTGTTTATCAGTAAAGATTCAGTAAAAATCTCTTCAATATCTGTGTTTATATGGATAATGTCAAGCGATTTTTGACCACTCGATTTTTTCTGATTGTAGACAAAAATAACAACTCCTTTTTCATCCACTAATTTGGTGTGATAGTTAATAGCAGGGTCTTTAACTTCGTACTCCTTGCGTAAGATATCCTGAGCCGACAAGGGATATAAAGGTGTTGCCATAGCAATCATCAGGATGGCATACATAAAAGGTTTGCGGAGCATCATAGCGTTGTTTCTGTTGTTAAAATCAATTCCAATATATTACGGTTAACGTTTTCAATAATTACTCCATTGCGCTTCTGTGCGTAAAAGGATGCATTTTTTATACCGCCTTTGTAAAAACGGAATAGTGTTTGAACCCCCGACAGTGCTGCGGTGATATACAGGCTGTTGTGAACACAGCCAATAATATACCATATTAATAACCCGTGCAGTGTCGTGCTTATCATACCGTTTTTTACACTGCCGGCATAGAATTGCCCTGCTCCCGGTAAAAACATCGATAACTTTGATGCTTTTTCTGGATCTTTCATCTTTTTCAATGCCCGGTAAATGGTGTCAGCCACCAGCGTGTCAATGCCATTGCTATGAAGATACGTTACGAGTAACGACCTGCCTTGATCCCATTGCAAAAGACGATGAGCAACCAAAATCTCCAGAATGGAGAAAGATGACGGAAATAACGGCTCCTCAACATAGATTTTTGCCTGCTCTATGGTGTTCCACGACTCTTCAAAATTTCCTGTGAGATAGTAAAGTAATGATGTCTCGTAATAAAGCCATGCTTTTAAGGAATCGTTGGTAACACTTTTATCAATACGCTGTAAAGTGCTTAAGGCATCATAGTGTTTCTGCTGTGCCTTCTGACATCTGCTTTTCTCTACCAGCACATCAACTTGTTGTGATAGTGATGAAGCGTGATAATAAAGTTCTTCAAAAACCAGCATCGCCTTTTCGTATTCATTACGGTCATAAAATTGCCTCCCGGTGAGGTATATAGAATCCGGGTCCTCAGCGAAGAGCGGCTTTGACAGGAATATGAATACTAAGCATGATCTTTTGATCCATAATATGATTAAACTCATCTTCTGCTATTTTTACGGTTAATACACTTCCCCAGATATTGGCAATATAGAAAGAGGCTGCCAGGCCGCCGAAGATATAGAAAGTAGGGCTTTTAAGTTGTCTCTGGTTATATCCTTCCCATGTCTGGATGCCAAAGGTGGCAACAGCCAAAAAGGAGGAAATGCCATGCATCGGTTTTCCGGCGTAGGCTTTTCCAAGTCCCGGCATGATAGCCGATAATACCCCGGCCAACCAGGGGCGCTTGCGTTTGTGTTCTTTTAATTGTATCGATAATAACCGGTAATCCTCCATCAGGTAAGCGTAACCGGTGTTGCTTGTGTTAAAAGTTCCGGACAATGAGTCAAACACTTTATAGTCGCGCATAAGTAATGCCAATCCGTATCGACTTAATGAGCATTCGATATTGCTGCAACCGTCGTGATCCCCCGGCATTTTGTTTAGAAAATTTGTAGCCCGGGTATAGTCACCCCTGCGTATACAGGAAGAGAAACCCATTAAGAGTGATTTTCGGTGAAATGGCGATCCCGGCGCTACAGGGTCGAGTAAGCTTGATGACGTGCTGTAACGCCCCAGGTGATAAGCTGCCTTGCCGGTATAATACCGTAAGGAGTCTTGCTCATCTTCATTGGTGGTGGTAATAGCGTAAATGTCGTTCAACAACAACAGGTCGTTATACAGTTGCAATGAGTCAAGATGTTGAATAAAACCTGACTTTTTAGAAAATTGAATGGAGTCTGTTTGGCCTTCTGAAACCATTATTAAAGAGAATAAAAGTAATATGATGATGGCAAAGGGTAATTTCATTAATCAGCTTTTAATTTGTAGTATACAGGCTTGTCATCAGATTTATGTGTTTTTGCATTAAAACGGTATTCTGGAATCTCATCAATGGCCAGACCTGAACATCGTGTGATACGGTCGAGTGCCAAAAAAGCCCCTTTAATAGCGCCAAATTCCAAAATGGCATATTTCCCGAAATTGCTACAGGATATCTCATATAAACAGCTTGCTGAAATCTGTTCCGATACCAACGTTTGATAGAGGTAAAAACCCCCATTTAACAATTTGGATAATGGACGAAAACTACCCGTTGTATCTTTTAAAATATGGGTGGTGTTGATGTTGGGATTGTGGTAATAACTTACAATGGTGCCGGCAGAGAAGTCAGAAGTGCTGATCAGATGAAGATCAAGCGTGTCTGATTGTGCTTTAAGAACAGCAATGCCTGACAAAAAAACAACTATGATTAAAAAAAAACGTTTATTCATACCGTAACGATTCAATAGGATCAAGTTTTGCAGCTTTGTTTGCCGGATAAAGCCCGGAGATAAGGCCAACTAAAATACATAACAGCACACTGGTGATGATCCAAATCCAAGGGATAATAAATTTACTTTGGGTAAGCATCGATATGCTGTTGCCGATGATGATGCCGAGCAAAATGCCTATTAACCCTCCGATAACGCCAATAATGACCGCTTCAAGCAGAAACTGATTTCTTATGGTCTTTTGGTTGGCACCAATAGCTTTCCGAATGCCAATCTCCTGGGTACGCTCGGTGACCGACACAAGCATAATATTCATCAATCCAATGGCAGCACCTAAAATGGTAATAAAACCAATAAGCGTAGCTGCCAGTGTAACCGTCTGTAGATTCTCAATAAGCATGCTGGCCAGACTGTCGCTCTTCTCAATAACGAAATTGTTCTCCTCAGCAGGTCCCAGCTTACGGATGTTTCTGAAAAGCATGGTAGCTTCTGAAATAGCAGCTTCCATATTCATTGCGTCAGGTGACTTAACACTGACAATATAGGATCTGTTTTTGCTGTTGACATAACGCCGTAAATTATTTAACGGTATGAAACAACTGTTGTCCGACGACATACCCATGCTTGACCCTTTCTCCTCCAATACCCCGATAACTTTTAACCGTTTGTTTCCAACATATATATTTGCACCTACAGGATTGATGCCGTCAGTGAAAAGGAACTTCTTCAATGTGTTGCCTATGATTACTACATTGGCACCATAGTCGAGTTCGTTGGATGAGAAATTTCTACCCATGGCTATCGTATATCCTGAATTGGCAAGGTAGTTTTCGTCACATCCGCTGATGCTTACATTTGGGTTGGTTTCCCTGTGCTGGTATGATACTTTTACTATCCCTGCCCCACTAAGATATACCGATACGCTGCCCAAATGGCGAAAACGTTGTTTGAAGGTCATCGCCTCCCTGTATGTTATGTTTTTCATCCTCCTCAGTTGTCCGGCCTCCTGATGCATGACCAACCCTCTGTTTTTGATCGAGAAAGTGTTGGCCCCCATCTGACTAAACTCTGAATTAAGAGAGTATTTTATGGAATCTATGGCCGTTAAAATACCTACCAACGCCATAATACCAAATGATATAATTATCATGGTGAGAATGCTGCGAAGGAGATTGCTGCGTATAGAACCGAAGGCTATACGCATGTTCTCTATAAATATGGCGCCAAACCTTATCATACGTTAGTTTTGATGTGTAAAAATAGTAAAATTTCTTTCGCAAAAAAATCACATTATGGGGCGTTGTTTTCAAAAAGCTATTGTGAGGGAAGCGAGATGACATTTTTTAATGGGAAAAGATCAGTTTCCCGGGGGTCGGTGGATGCTTTAGTTCTATCTGTTTGATCTAAAAGTTTGCAATTAAAAACACTCTATGTACTTTTGGGGTCGCAAAACCCCCATAATAAGATGACAATTCAATTGAAAAACGACCGGCTTATTTTTGTAACGCAAAACCGGCATAAGCTCATGGAAGCTAAACAGATTTTTGCTGCCAACCGGTTGTCAATACCATTGGCAGGACTCGACAGCCTGGGGTTCTCCGGAGATATCCCTGAAGTGCATGATACCCTGGAAGAGAATGCCATCGCTAAGTCAAATTTTGTTTATCGTAAATATGGCTGCGATTGTTTTGCCGATGATACCGGCCTTGAGGTACATGCGCTTGACGGCAGACCGGGAGTCTATTCTGCCCGCTACGCAGGAGCAGAAGGAATCGCTGCTGACAATATCGCGAAACTGCTGAATGAACTCCATGGAGTGGTTGATAGAACAGCGCAGTTCAGGACAGTTATTTCGTTGATACTTAACAAAAAAGAGTATCTCTTTGAGGGGGTTGTGTATGGAGAGATACTTACCCACCCTATAGGGGAGATGGGGTTTGGTTATGACCCTGTCTTTAAACCGGCCGGCCACCATACAAGTTTCTCTGCGATGGATGTTGCTACAAAAAATAGTATCAGCCACCGATATCATGCTTTAATAAAGATGATAGATTTTTTATTGGCGATCCATAAGTAACGACTCCTCCAGCATGATACTTATCAACGACTGTAAAGAGATGCCAAAAACCTCCGCTTGTTGTGGCACTATGCTTGCCTCCGACATCCCGGGAACAGTGTTGGCCTCAAGAAACCATATTTTGCCTTCCGATAGAATATAGTCGAAACGGACAACACCACGGCAATCCAGTAGGTTATAAAAATAAGCCGATAAACGTTTTATGGCGGTCTCATCCTCTACCGTGATGCGTGCAGGAGTTATTTCATCAGCTTTGCCTTTTATATATTTAGCTTCGTAATCGAAAAACTCAGTCTTGCTAACGATCTCTGTAAGAGGTAGAACAACCATTCCCTCCGGCTTTCTGAATACACCGCATGTCACTTCTGTCCCCGCTATAAATTGCTCAACCAATACCTCGTCGTCTTCTTTAAAAGCACGGGCAACAGCGGTATCAAAACCGGCAGGCTCCTTTAAAAAGGTCATGCCAACACTCGACCCACCTTTATTAGGCTTCACAAAACAAGGCAGTCCTATCGATGAGAGTAACGTTGATGCATTGTAGTCAGCACCTTGCCGGATCACTATCGAATCGGCGGTGCTTACTAAACCTGTTGATGCTATATGTCGTATGCAGAAAATTTTGTTGAACGTAAGAGCCGAAGTAAGCCTTCCCGAACCGGTATATGGAATGCCCATCATGTCGAAATATCCCTGGATCTTGCCGTCTTCTCCCGGTGTGCCATGGATGATGTTGAATACTGTATCAAAAGAGACTCTATCCTCCGGCAATGGAAGCGTGAAGTCGTTCTTGTCAATAAAATATTTTTGATTACCCGATTCGTAATACCAGGAAGACCCCTTGATTTGTATCAGAAAAGGTTCGTATCTGTTACGGTCGGTGTGCTGCTCTATTACCGCAGCACTGCCCATCGATACTTCATATTCACCGGAGTCACCACCGCAGATTATTGCGACCTTGATTTTTTGCATAGTTCGTTAATTTTTTCAAAGATACAATATGATGTAAAATGAGAATCATTACTCCACTTTTTTTTGCACAATTATTATGGTCAAAGAAAGTTGTTCCCGTTTTAAACATTATGCTTATTTTTGTTGTCAGTAGACAATATTATGGATTGTCGATAGTTAATAGTTAGTTCACTATATCAGTAACAGCCTATGAAGTTTGACTTTTTTAAATCAAGAATATTTTTAATCAATATTGCTGTAATAGTCGGCGTTTCTATCGTGTTAATATGGGCAGCATTTAAGTTTTTAGATATCTACAGCCGTCATGGGCAAACTTATATGGTGCCGGATTTTTTAGGCCGTGTGCCTTCAGAAATTAAAGAGAATCCTGATTTTAAGAACTTTGAATTTCAGATAATAGATTCTGTCTATGATAACACTTTGCCGGGTGGAGTAGTCTTTTCACAAGATCCCCTTCCCGGAACTGAAGTGAAGAAAAATCGTACCATATATCTGTCAATCGTTCAATCTTCCCCCGAAATGGTAGAATTGCCTGATCTGGGAAATACAGAACGACAGGCTTTGTCACAGATAGCTGCTTATGGTTTTAATGTTGGGAAAATTAACCGCGTGCACAGTCGATATCCGGGATTGCTTATCGATTTTTACTATATGGGAAAAAAAATAAAACCGGGAATTAAATTGCCAAAAGGCTCAAAAATTGATCTCGATATCGGAGATGGTAACCACTCAGGAGTTGATTCTGTTGATAATGATGATTATATTGATTATAATGATGATGAATAAGAAAAATATATTGCATGGAGTAGAGAAGATGGTTTTTGTTATGCTGCTCCTTTTTATAGGGACTAATATATATGCACAGGAAGTGGTTGTTCCGTTGGAACACAACAGCACACTATCCTATTACTATACCAACCCTTCTTTGAATAAAGCACAAGGCACAACCAAACAACTGCTGTTGCCGTTTATCGAGGATTTTTCCTCTTCGTTCGGATACCCCGCTGCCTCGCATTGGGCCGACAGTAATGTTTATATTAATAATGATTATCCTTATAAACCACCCAGTGTTAATGTGGCTACTTTTGATGCAATCGATGCCAAAGGGTGGGTTTATGATCATGCCACCTCGTATCCCTTTACGGCTGATACATTAACATCAAAAGCAATCAATCTCTCCGGATTGTCGATTGCTGACTCGGTGTTTATGAGCTTCTGTTATCAGCCCGGTGGTATTGCCAATAGCCCTGAAAGAGACGACTCTCTCGTGTTGCAGTTTTTTATTAAAAGTAAGCAGCAGTGGAAAACCGTGTGGGCTGCCGAAGGTATGAAGCTAAGTGATTTCAGAAACCTCCATGGCGACTATTTTAATTATGTCCTGATACAGATGGATAGCGCACATTTCTTCTCTGATGAGTTCAAATTCCGATTCTATAACTATGCCAGTATCACCGATTACTCTTTTCCCGACTGGGGTGGAAATGTAGATATGTGGCATCTCGATTATATCTTTATTGATAAAAACAGGTCAAAATTTGATACAATGATTAATTTTGATGTCGCTTTTCGTGACTATCCTAAGTCTTTGCTCAATGACTATTTTTCAATGCCATGGAAGCAATTTCTGTCCAATCCTGCAAAAGAGATGAAGCATGATGTCAATATTCCCTATTCATCCTATTATTATGGTCTTACATCAACCATCAACCAGAAGTTTGATATTAATGTGCTTACCGGTGGGGCCTCATATGTTAATACCTCCTATAACTACGGTAATCTTTCTATGCCTGTTGATTCCGTTGTGATTGCTAAACCGGGGTCAGGATTCCAGAGTTGGTATTTTAATTCTATAACACCCAATTACGCTGAATTTGAGCTTATTGCAGTAATTGCACCCTTCAATGCCAATGAGATGATCGTGTCAAATGATACCGTTATCTTTTACCAACGGTTCTATAACTATTACGCTTATGATGACGGCTCTGCAGAAGCAGGATACGGTTTATCGGCCAGCAACCCGAATACGAATATGAAAATGGCCTATCGTTTTGATCTTAATACCGACGACACTTTACAGGCTGTCAGTATGTTTTTTAATCAGACAAAAGACCAAGCCAATGCTATCTTTTTTAACCTGGTAGTTTGGGAGAATAATAGCGGCCAGCCTGGAGACACCATCTATTATGAAGAGGACCTTAAACCCGTTTTTT
>JAVVFR010000057.1:0-7916 GCA_032250595.1 Bacteroidales bacterium
CTTGAAGTAGAGCGAACGGGTCATATACGATCCGTAGAGATTATAATTCATTGTGCCGTACATCAGTTTATGGTTTCCTGTATTATACAACAAAGGAAAGCTCCATCCCGGATCGATGGCTACTGGATAATGCATACTGTCTGTAGCTACAAATAATGTATCAGCATTAAGATCATAGTGAGTGTTGTATTTAGATATATAGAGTGCCTCATCAGCAAATACCGGTGGAAGTGGTGCCCATAAGAACTCCAGCACAAAGAGTGAATCCACCTGCCATGTTAGCGTATCTACACCCACTACATTGAATCTGGGTGCTCCGGTGGCATAATCGGTTACTATATAAAAACTTCCATTGTAAGGTGCGACATACAGATTATACCCAACGTTGAAAAAATAGTCCGGTGTAGTCACTGACGGTATTGTATCCAACTGTTTCAGGTCAACAATACAAAGTTTATGATCATAGGTAACAGCAGCGAAATCTCCATACACCGCGAGGTCTTTACTCCAAGCACTGTTGATACCCGGGAACCATGTTGAATCATGACTATAGGTAAGCTGTTTTGTGTCAAGGTTATAGATCCTGAATAGAGGAGCAGTACCGGAGATAACCACAAGATTATCACCCCAAACCTCCATCAACAGTGCATCAGCGCCGTAAATAGTATCGATATGCTGAAAAGCTACCGGGTCAAAGAGAATAATATCCTGGTAACCACACAATAAAAGGTTGTTGTACACCACCAGATCTTTACTCACAATTCCGGTAAGCCCGCTAAGAGCGGTATCGCTAAAGTTCATAACAGCCACAACTTCTGCAGGGCCTGCAGGGGCAATGTAAATGTAGGCGAATAGACCATCGGGCTGCGACTGTGATCTGACAAGAGAAGGGAAGATGATAATTGTCAGGATAAATAAAAGGGTTTTGAGTTTTTTCATTGTTTTCGATTTTACACAAAGTAAAAATAGTGAATTCATTTTTAATAAGATAATTTATCCGGGAAAATGCAATTTACAATTCATTTACAATTATTTACTCCCTATTAACAACACTTTGGTAATGTTTTTATACATTTGGTAATTAATAAAATTATCTATTTATCAAAAAAAAAGGAGTGTAACGAACACTCCAACATATTTTAAACACCATGTCTTATGAAAAAATTTATGCTATTACTTGCCGGCTTTGCACTTATCACTATGTTTAACAGTTTTAGTGAAGCTCAGCCGGAATCTTCACAGGAAGCAAAAATTGAGTTTGAAAAAACAGTCCATGATTTTGGCACCATACCCCAGCACCCCAAGATGAGTGATGATGCGAAATGTAAGTTTTCATTCAGAAATGCGGGAGATGAGCCGCTTGTGATCACCGGAGTGAGGTCGTCATGTGGATGCACCACTCCGAAGTACACCCAGGAACCAATACTTCCCGGCGAAAGTGGAGATATTACCGTACAATATGACAATAGAAGGGTTGGATATTTTGCTAAAACCATCACTGTAAATACCAACGGCAAACCTGCAAGTGTAGTTCTTACCATCAAAGGAAAAGTAGAGAAACAAGCTTCAGGTGAACCGGTTAAGCCGACTACTTCAGCACCTCAATCAAATTAATATTAGGTTAATAATAAATTTTTTTGAATATTTGTCCCGGTAATATTATTTACCGGGATATTTTTATTCAATCTTAAATACAAACGCCATGCCCACCATATCAGAAAAAGGAAAGATGATGCCTGAATCACCTATCAGGAAACTTGTTCCTTATGCCGAACAAGCTAAAAAAAATGGCATTAAAGTATTTCACCTCAACATCGGTCAGCCTGATATAGCGACACCGGAGATTGCCATGAATGCGGTACGTCACTACAGTGAGAAAGTAGTTGCTTACAGTCATTCAGCGGGCATCCTGAGTTACCGTGAGAAGCTGTGTGAATATTACCGTCGTAATAACATTGATGTGACACCTGATGAGATCATTGTAGGTGCGGGTGCTTCTGAGGCGATCCTCTTCACGATGCAGAGCTGTCTGGATCCGGGAGATGAGATCATCATCCCTGAACCATTTTATGCCAACTATATAGGTTTTGCTGTAAATGCAGGTGTGGTGATCCGGCCTATCCCCTCTGCTATCGAAACCGGTTTTGCACTACCTCCTGTGGCAGATTTTGAAAAGGCTATCAACACCAAAACCAAAGCCATTATGATCTGCAATCCCAACAATCCAACCGGCTATCTATACAGCAAAGAGGAGCTGGAGACCATACGGGAGATTGTTTTGAAACACGACCTCTACCTTATCGCCGATGAAGTATACAGGGAATTTGTTTACGACGGACAGAAGCATCACTCTGTCATGCATCTGGAAGGGCTGGAACAAAATGTCATACTTATCGACTCAGTCTCTAAACGTTACAGTGCCTGCGGCATCCGTATTGGCAACCTGGTCTCCAAGAATAAAGATGTTGTTGCTACCGCCCTTAAATTTGCCCAGGCACGCTTAAGCCCTCCTACCTTCGGACAGGTAGCTGCCGAAGCAGCAGTGGATACCCCTTCGGATTATTTCGACAAGGTGATGAAAGAGTATATAGCACGGAGAGATGTTGTGGTATCTTCGATCAACAAGATGGAAGGGGCTTACTGTCCCAACCCAAAGGGTGCTTTTTATGTAGTGGCCAAATTACCTGTTGACGATGCCGACCGGTTTTGCAAATGGCTGCTGGAAGGGTTTAACCATAACAAGAAAACCGTTATGCTTGCTCCTGCTACCGGGTTTTATGCTACCCCAAACAAAGGAGTGAATGAAGTACGTATCTCCTATGTGTTGAATGTTGATGACCTGAAAGAGGCTATGTTCACCCTTGAGAAAGCTCTTTTAGCCTATCCGGGAAGAACACTGGATCAATAAACATCTTGATATTTTACAGGAGTTGCAATAACAGGAAAAAGTATTATTTTTGCAACAGCAAATTCTTCAGGGGCATTAGCTCAGTTGGTTTAGAGCGCATGCTTGACAGGCATGAGGTCACTGGTTCGATTCCAGTATGTCCCACACACTATATAGTAGCCCTCCGGCCATGCGCATTTCATAAAGGTGCAAGAAGCTGATTATTGCTGATTTGGGAGAAACTCCGTTTTTGAAAAACTGATTGATCTTTATAATCCTTAATATGTTCTTTTTGAGAAAATAATATCAAAACCGACCACTAAGAATAAATTTCTTTTATATTCTATCGGTCCCGGACGACAACCGACTTCTACCTTTAATGCTGCTGCACCCCAGGAAGAGGGATTGGCTATCAAGTACTTACGACCAACCCTAAAACCCATTTTTGTCTTAGGTGTATGGTCATTCATATTATATTCATCTTCTATTGTTATTGCACTTGAAAAAATATCGGGATAATAGGTTTCAATGACATTCATATTTTCAATTTTCTGGTTCATTGGAAACAATATATCGGCATAATAATAGGTGGATTCCCTGACTTCTTTGTCTCCACTATATTGGGGCCTGGAATCTATAACAGTGATTTTGATGTCATCCCTGATATAGATACCAATTCCCAGGGTTAATATCTGCGCTTTATAGTTAGTATAGCCCTGTATAGCCTCAGGAGTGGCTGCCGGATCATTTATTTTTGTGCCAAACCAGGAAAAGTGAGTGCTCCCAAAGTTGCTTGCTGAATTGATAACTAATTGATAATAGTAATATCCTACCCGCAATGGAAAAGCATACAATCGTTTTGTCGGGACTTTAATGTATACTGTTTTATGATAACCTCTAACAACAGGTACTTTTTTCCTGCCTTCCCTTATATGAGGGTTAAAGAGGTACTGACCAGACATATTAAATACCATAAGATTTTTCATCGGCCCCATAGGTTCGCCATATCGTCCGATTTTGTTTCTATCATAACTCTCAAAACTTCCAAATAACAAATTTGTTTTTTCTGTATAAGATCTGTGAAAATCCAGATCAACTATAAATTTTTCCTTATGGTTGTATGATGCTCCAAGCCCAAAACAAACCCCAGTGTTGTTTGAAATATCAAAAAAGACTGGTGAAGCACTAACGAATAAATTATTATGAGACTGCGGTTCATTTCTAAGAATTTCATAGTGAATTTCTTTTTGTGCATAAACGAATGCTGTAACCAACATCATGTTTAAAAGGAACAATAATTTTTTCATATCGGTAATTGTTCGTTAATAAATATTTAGAAATATGGTTTATAATTTATAACTTACTAATATCCCACCAGATTATTAATGATATTAATTACTCCTACATTATTTCCTCACACAACGCACCAGGTGAACACCTGATTTAGATCCATATCCACTCACCCCTGAAGGGAATGTCCTGTATCTGGCATTTGCTGTAAATATACCGGTACCTTCTGTTGATGACCAATAAGCGGCGTTGGCAAACCCCCCAATAGCGGCGGCATTAACCCGAAGGCACTCCAGTTCATTATAGGAAGGAAGATACCAGTCTGAGAAGCCATGTGCCACAAGATTATCACAAATATGTGCAGCAGTGGGCATAGGACACATCTGAACAATTAAAGCGGTATTCAACGCACCATCGTCATCAGAGCCGGCACCGGCTACTATTCCTGAACAGCCCCAAACCGAAGAACCATTATCTACAGGATGCACATAAAGGGTATTGCTTCCGCAGGTTACAGATGGCAACGGTGGTGCGGCAGGCATTGTAACCTGGACGGTATCAATGGATGCAGGACAAGGAGGATTACTGATAGACCATGCAAGGAGATATACGGTATTGAGCGTGCCCGTAAAACTCGCCTGCGGGTCATTGGTGTTCGATAAAGAGCCACCTGTGCCCGACAAGATACTCCATAAACCACTACCAACAACAGGGATATTACCGGCAAGCTGCACGGTGGTACTCGTGGCATTAATATCACTGCCGGCATTCGCTACAGTGGGCATCGCGTTTACCAACACCTCTTTAATATCAGTATAGTAGGGGTCGCACTCCACTCCGGTCAGCATCGCACGGTAATAGCCATCGGATTGCAGGTTCGTAATGAGGAAAGAGTCGATGGCAGCTAAAGGGATATCAGCAAACGTTATTCCGTCAGCAGAGAATTGCCACTGTATAGCAGCCGTGGTGGGGGTGTCAAGGTGCAGATAAATATCTTCTCCTTCACAAACATGGATCGGATTTTGTGCCTCAACCAGTATTGAACCAAACAGTAAAACCAGCATCAGGCAAATTTTTGTCTTCATTGTTTTCTCCTTATATTTCCTTTTATTATTCGTTTTATTGGATGACTATCTTTTGTGTTGTTCTTTGTCCGTTAATGATAATCTCTATCAAATACATCCCCGTAGCGATATCCGGAAGGTTAATATTAGCTGAACCATCTGTAACAGGGATATCGCTTTTGTAGACAACACGTCCAATATGGTTTCTTAATACCATCGCCCATGGCCTATCTGTATTTATCCCCAAAGCATCGATAGTAAATTGCCCGGAGTTAGGATTGGGATAGAGATGAAACAATGGTATTTCGAGTGACGGTATTCCATCAGGAATTACATTTATGCTCACTTGGTCTGTGGCTTCACAACCATGGTCATCCAAAACAAAAAGGGTAAAACTTACACCTTGACTCAGTATTACAGTGGGATGAAGAAGGGTAGAATCATCCAGGTAAAGCCCGGGACTCCAGTAATGCATGAAAGGAGCCGTACCTCCATGGATGGCCCCGGTAAGCTGAAAAGGCACACCTTCAGTAACAGTTGTGTCGTTGCCGGCATCAGCAACAGGAATAGGTGGTGTGGTATAACTAAAAGCTACATAGATTTGAGCTTGCAACAGGCAATAAAAACTCATACTAATCAGCAAAAGCGTAATTTTTTTCATAACAGACTGAATTAGATTAACATAATGATAATAAAAGTACAATAAAAAATAAATAACAGATCATAAATTATCAGGTTTTCCTAAGGCAACTGTTTTATCTGTTCCATCAATTGTATTGCATTTTGATCGTTGGGGTTATTACGAATATATTCTTCCAGAAGGGCAATACTTTCAGTCACTTTTCCTGTCATAGCAATGAGCCTTGCCAAAGAGCGTGTTACATGGCTGTCTAAAGGCCTGTTTTCGAGCGCGGTATAATAAGCATCTATGGCTTTAGAGATATTACCCTGATTACTGTATGTATCACCCAGGTTTCTGTAGAGCCGGTAATAATTTTCTCTGTAACGCTTTTTCACTGCGGCTGTTGCTTCAACCTCTTTCTCGCTTGCTTTCACAATATTGATAGCGCGTTGAAAAAAACGTACAGACTTGTCGTACTGCCCTAATATACCATAAATAATTGCAAGATTCTCCCGCATGCTGTAGTTCGAAGAATCGAGTGCCACAGCACGCTCAAGGAATTCACGTGACTTGCTATAGAGCGCTCTTTGCTCATGTTCGGAAATAGCAGGGCGGGAAGGGATAAACCTGCCGTATAATTGCCCTAACAGATGATTGAGATGTGCATTTTCGGGATGAATGGTATAAAGTGAGTCGAGTATTTTTTCAGCAACAGAAGTATTCCCGGTATTCATAACTGCTTCCACATAGTTGATAGCATAATCGACATCTCCCGGATCTGTCTTTTTCAGTACTTCAAAAGCTGTAACAGCATTTGGGTATTCTTTCTTCGCAATAGCTTTCAGGCCTAATGCATTGATATTGGTCAACACGTCTTTCATTCCGGGGTTCATCTTGAGACATGCCATGTATTGCGCTATCGACTCATCAAAGCGGTTCATTTGCAACAATGCATTTCCGTACATTATCCTTCCCTGCATATACGCCGGATGCAACTCCACGCCCCTGTTGAGGAAGAAGATAGCTCTATTGATGAGGTCGTTGCGTATGTGTTCGTTTTCTACACGCATGGCACTATCGTATAGCTGGCCACCGGCGGAAACATTACACTTCGCGCTGCGTTCCGACACCTCCACATCGCTGGTGAAGAGCACAAAATCACTTGCCCAAACGCTGTTCCTTGTGACCGTTCGTATAGAAAAGAATATCATAAACAAAACAAAAACCAGCAGTGCCAGTTGCTTTGAGGTATACTTCGGGAGCACCTTTACCAAGAGCCAACCCAGTATGATCATAAACCCCAACAAGGCTACAAACACAAAACGTTCGTTCATAAAAGAACCTATGTTGATGATCAGATTCGACTGGATAGAGAATACCACTATAAAAAAGAGAATCCCAAAGGCAACAAAATCCGGTTTCCTTATTTTGCGCAAGGCATATACTAACAATACAAGCAGCATTACAACAAGAAGCATCACCACCGGATCGCCAAGAGAGCGGTACTCAATATGCCAGGGGTAGTAGTCGTGGGTAAGGGTAAATGGGAAAATAATAAGCCAAAGGTACCTTCCCCAAGTATAAATCACTGTTGCCAGTCTCTCACTACCGGTAGCATACAGAAACGGGTCATTGAGGAGTTCGGTCATCTTCACATCACTTGTTGATCCGGGAGGGATAGCAGCAAACCGAAAAAACAGATAACCCACCAACCCTGCTGCCATAGCGACGACCGTATGAAGATATACTTTACGGTTTGTGGTACCTGCGAACAACAACATCAGCGGAACAGCCAGGATATAGGTTAGCGCATTCTCTTTGGAAAGCAATGTAAGCAGATATACGGGTGCTATCAGCCACAGCCATCGTTTCTCTCTTTTTTCTGCATATCGCAGGGCAAAAAGCGCCATAACCACAAGCCCCAGGAGGCTCATAATCTCATCACGCCCTTTGATATTGGCCACCGATTCGGTATGTAAAGGATGTATGGTAAAAAGTGCTGTCACAATAAATGCCAAAGAGAAAGGAACCAGGTTGTAGTTAAATCGCCGGA
>JAVVFR010000058.1:0-7886 GCA_032250595.1 Bacteroidales bacterium
TCATTTCTTGGTAGTTAATTTTTTGAGTCAAAAAAACCGCGGAACTCAGGAAAAATAGTTTCAATCATTGCAAGTTATACGATATGCGAGGCAAACTCATTTACGCAGGAGATTTGAAAGAAGGTGAATCATTACATATGCAACATACAGATAGTGGGGCATATCTTTTACATCTATATCTGAATAATACATTGATTGGTATTACAAAAGTATTAAAACGCTAAGAGATAATATTTTAGATTCAATAATAAAAGCCGGCAGTAAAAGCCGGCTTTGATACTATTATTTTTTCTTTTCCAATACTATCTCATTACTGTAACACTACCTGAATATTCAGTTCCTTTACCATTAGCAAGTCTTAATACATAATAATAAACGCCATCTGACAATCCCAGTGCTTTCCACATTTTATCATTAGAATAGTTGGTGGATTCAAACACTTTTTTACCCCAACGGTTATAAATAATCACCTCACTTTGTGGATAGTGCTGTATACCTTCTATAAAAAATCCGTCATTATAACCATCCTCATTAGGTGTAATGATATTTGGGATAATAATAGGACACTCTTCCACGGTAATGGTCACCTCACCGGTACAACCACCCCCCACATCGAGGCTGATATTATAGACTCCTGCGGGTTTTCCACTGATCACAAGATAGGGTGTTGTAACCATATCAGGATACCATACATAGTCGTAGGAGTGACCAGCAGGTGGCAATGGTCCATCGATACGATATTTTTCGTGGTCACAGATTGTTTTATCTTCACCAAGATCTACATCAATAATATTCACCACCTTACTGTCTGACGCATCACAACCGGAGCCAGGTTTAAAGGTAACTGTAACTGAATAGTTTCCCGATTGTGAAGGGGTTAATGTTTGATTAGTGCTATTGTCGGACCAGGTATAATATGCATTAGGAACACCGCAATCTATCGTAAATGCATCACTGACACAAGTGTCGGGCCCAAGGTCAAGGTATGGCATTGGAACAATTTCAATATATACTGAATCCATATCAATGCATCGTGTTTGATTCCCCCCATCAACAATAACAGTATAGAATCCGGTAGAGTTAACAACAATGGTTTGCGTATTTTGTCCAAGGGGAGACCAGCCATATAATGTACCCGGGCCGGCATCCAGAACCACAGTATTTGGTTCACATAATAACTGATCGGGTCCAAGGTCAACATCAGGTTGATAAACCACATTTACCACAACCTGGTCTATTCCGGGACATTTCACTGTAGTCCCTCCGTCATTGGTTTCGATACTTACTGTATAATTACCGGGCGTTTTGCCTGCAGAAGTAAAAGTATAACTGGGGTTTGTATTAGTGGTAGGTACCATAGGGATCCCATTTTCTTTCCAGATATAATGCACTGTTGTAGTATCGGCCACAGCAGTAAAGGTATGTGATTCTCCCTGACACAGCAGCACATCGCTTCCGATATCAACTTGCATACCTCTCACAGTAATACAATAAGAGAATGTTTGCTGGCCATAGTAAGGACAAGCTTCATCATTAATAGTGACAGTAAAACATTTAGGGGTATTACTTACATGTTGTGGTTGAGGTGTCCAGGAAAATATAGCATATGCTGAATCTGTTTGCTGATGGAAAGTCTGGAATGTCCCGGAGGGAATACCATTGTTCCAGTTCAGTGAGAATATATCCGGATCGCCAATACTTGTTGGATTAGGCACATCCGGGTCATAGCCCCACATAGCAAAGCTGATAGACTCTCCGAGACACATTTCAACAAAATAAGTTGTGTCATTGGGATCATACCCTTTGGTGAGAGTAGTATCCATTCCGGATAGTTGTGGCAGCTGGTTATTACATGTTTCTACATTCACCTGCAAGTCTCTGTAGATAGATCCTATCAGGGTCATTACTCCGTTGATTTCTCTCCACTCTTCTACTTTCACGGCCATTGGTGATACTATATTCATGGTAGGAGTCATGCAGATATCACCGGTAACCGGGTCAATAGTAACAGGAGGGTTAGAAGGCAAGGGTTGTGTAGCGGAATATGGAGGAACCCACGTAACATAGCTGGTAGGTCCATTATTAAAAGGAGTAACCAGGGAGAACGCCAGTGAATCACCATCCGGATCGATAGCTCCATGGTTATAGCAGCTTGTTTGCTGGGAGCACATCACTGTAACCGGCTTATTGGTGAAATACGGAGAGTTGTTACAAGGCGCTCCAACATTATTAAGGGTCGCCTGAATATATCCGCTGGCGCTGGTAGAGCTTTGAATTGTGTTTGATGGATTTCGGCAACATAAAGAATAGCTCATTGTCCAGAAATTACAGGGGGGGAGTGTAACCTGCACCTGAAACACGTGTTCTTGCAAGCCGTAGTAGCTGCCACCGCTGCACTTTGTTGGCATAGCAGAACACCCGGGTGTAACCTCTTGCCCTGTTCCTGATATGGGAGGCACCTGTGTTGCAGTAAAGTTAAACGCGGAATTAGAACTGCAGTTAAAGGTGATATTTACATTGGAGGGAGCAGGAACACCGGAACAATCACGATAAAAGGCCAGTGTGACAAGATAATCATGACCACCAATACAAGTATAGGTGAGATCCATTCCTGCAAGATGGGAAGCTGAAACCGGCTTTTGAAACGCTAAAATTGTTAATGCCGTTAGAATTATTAATACAAATCTTTTCATAATGTTCGGGTTAAAATGTTTATGATTTTATAGGTTTTACTTAATTCAATAAAAAATGATTTCTTTTACCATATTTTTGACGCATGTAAAATAAAAAAGTTTAGTTACCCATCAAAATAAAATAATAATTTTTCTTAATAGTAAAATTAATAGTTTTGCAGCACATTAAACAATAGATTACTAAAGAAAACTGTTTATGATCGAATGATGAATTATTTTTGAAGATGGTAAAGAAACAAAAATTTTATGTAGTATGGGTAGGGCGCAAACCTGGGATATATGAAACATGGGAAGCGTGCAAGGAGCATGTTGTCACTTATGAGGGAGCAAAATACAAATCGTTTTCATCACGACAATCGGCAGAAGAAGCATACAAAAATCATTATCAAAAATATATAGGCAAAGGCAGTTCCGTTGGTACCAAACAGAAAAATAACACAAAAGTTTGTCCAAAAGACGAAGCCTTAACGGTAGATGCTGCATGTAGCGGCAATCCAGGAGTGATGGAGTATCGTGGTGTATGGTTACATACCGGAGAAGAGGTTTTCAGGTCAGGGCCATGGCCTGAAGGGACAGTGAATATCGGAGAGTTTTTAGCGCTGGTGCATGGCCTGGCATTATTGAAAAAACAAGGCAAAGATTATCTACCGGTCTATTCCGACTCTCTTACAGCAATAAAATGGGTTAAGACGAAGCATGCTAACACAAAGCTTCCAGTTTCAGCGAAGAACAGTGCACTTTTTGAGCGTATAACCCGGGCAGAAGCGTGGTTAAAAAACAACGCTTTTAACAACCCGATAAAAAAATGGGACACTGCTCATTGGGGTGAGATCCCGGCAGACTTTGGACGAAAATAGATAATAACTTTTTATCCGCATTTGGAGTAACCACAACTGGAACAGGTAAGGCACCCTTCAATATACTGAATGGTTTCCTCTTCCCCACATTCAGGACACACCGATTGTTTCAATTTTGTTCCGTTGGGAATAAATTTTTTCAAGGCACGCACAATTCCGTTTTTCCATGTATTGATATACTCTGTCTCAAAATGAAGTTTATTAACCAGGTCAACAACAAACTGCAGTGGCATACCATGCCTTAGAATTCCCGAGATAAGCTTGGCATAATTCCAATATTCTTTTCTAAAAGACCTTGAGAGTCCTTCGATGGTAATTTTATAACCGTCTTTATCAAGGAATTGAAAGTCGTAACGTGACTCCCCTTTTTCATTACGATTTTTTATTACCCATCCTTTTTCAACCCAACCCGGAAGCCAAAAATGATCGGCAAACCCGGTAAATATCTCATAAGGCCTATTATCAATAAGTCCTACAACAGCGATCCATGTTTCATCATTATTTTGGAACCGTACAATTTCCGCATCCAATTTTTTGGGACGTTTAGGGGCTTTTGTCTCTGTAAAACAATACTCTTTCTCGTCTTTTTTTGTTGATTTCTTATTAGCAATCAACACCCCCGATCTGGAGCCATCGCGATAAACGGTCATCCCTTTACATCCCTCTTTCCATGCAGTAAGATAAACTTCTCCGACCAATTCTTCCGTAGCATTTTCCGGCAAATTAACGGTAACACTGATAGAGTGATCAACCCATTTTTGAATGGCACCCTGCATCTTCACCTTAGCCACCCAGTCGATATCATTGGCAGTAGCTTTATAATAGGGTGATTTCTCTATCAATTTATTTAATTCTCGCTCACTATAAGAGATAACCTCATCAGGATTATAACCATTATGTTCGAGCCATGTTAAAAATTTATTATGAAATACATTATACTCTTCCCATGTATCACCTACTTCATCGGTAAAAGAGACATTTACATTTTTATCATTAGGATTAACTTTCCTTCTACGTTTATGCGACACCATAAATACGGGTTCAATACCTGATGTTGTTTGGGTCATGAGGCTGGTAGTACCGGTTGGTGCAATAGTAAGCAAGGCAATATTTCTGCGGCCGAATGATCTCATTTTATCAATAAGCAGAGGGTCTTCTGCTTCCAAACGTTTCAATATAGGGGTTTCTTTCTCAGCCTCCATATTAAATATTGGGAAAGCCCCCCGCTCTTCTGCCATAATCACGGATGACCGATAAGCTTCAACAGCAAGCTGTTTATGAAGGTTTGTTGACCACTCTATTGCTTCTTCAGATCCGTATTGATATCCAAGAGCAGCGAGCATATCACCTTCTGCTGTTATTCCAAGACCGGTACGACGGCCTTCAAGGCCCTTTCTTCTGATATTAAGCCAAAGATTACGCTCAACCCTTTTTAACTCGTCACACTCAGGGTCGGCATTGATTTTCTCCAGTATTTTATCAATTTTCTCTATTTCCAGATCAACAATATCATCCATTAAACGCTGAGCATAGACTACATGCTCTTTAAAAAGGTCGTGGTTAAATTGTGCTTCTGCGGTAAACGGGTTATTCACATAACTATACAGATTAATAGCCATAAGCCTGCAGGAGTCATAAGGACATAATGGGATTTCGCCACATGGGTTTGTTGAAACGGTAGTAAAACCATGGGCACTATAATTGTCGGGAAGCGATTCTTTAATGATTGTATCCCAGAAAAGAATACCGGGTTCAGCAGATCTCCATGCATTGTGAACAATTTTTTTCCACAGATCACGTGCATTAATAGTTTTTGTAAAGACAGGATTTTCCGCATGGATAGGATATTGCTGTACAAACTCTTTATTTTCAGCGACAGCCTGCATAAACTCATCCGTAATTTTCACTGACACATTGGCACCGGTGACTTTACCTTGTTCAAGTTTTGCATCAATGAAGTTCTCTGCATCCGGATGTTTCACTGAGATACTCAGCATCAGGGCACCTCTTCTGCCATCCTGTGCCACTTCCCGTGTTGAATTTGAGTATCGTTCCATAAAGGGTACAATACCGGTAGAGGTAAGTGCACTATTTTTCACAGGACTGCCTTTCGGTCTTATATGACTGAGATCATGGCCAACACCTCCCCTTCGCTTCATCAGTTGCACCTGCTCCTGGTCAATTTTCATAATGGCTCCATAAGAATCTGAAGGGCCATCGTTACCGATGACAAAACAATTTGACAGAGAGCCAATCTGATAATTATTACCAATACCTGCCATTGGACTACCCTGGGGAATAATATATTTAAATTCTTTCAGCAAGCTATATATCAGCGCTTCACTCATCGGCGATGGATATTTGGCTTCCACCCTGGCGAGTTCTTTTGCCAACCGCCGGTGCATCATATCAGGTGTGAGCTCAAACAACAACCCTTCACTGTTTTTCAATGCATACTTATTAATCCAGACACTAGCAGCCAGGCTGTCACCTTTGAAATAATCAGTAGAAGCTTCTAATGTTTCATCATAGGTATAAGTAGTAGCTTTATGCCCCATTTCAACTGTTTTCTTTTCTTTCTTCTCTTCTGCCTTCACCTCAATGATTTGTTTTGTAACATCAGGCTGTACCCGTTGTTCAATTAATGATTTGAATAATCCCTTTTCAACGGGGTTTGTCTCTTTTTCTTGTCTGGTTAATACCTTTGGTTCCATGCGCAATTAATTCTGATATAAATAAAAAATACTTTTAACAGTAAACTATTGATTCTTAAGCTATGAAAAAAAATGATGTGAGACTGTAAGTCAAAACGAAGATAGTTTACTGGGATTTTTAAGGCAACCTATTTTTTTTAACAATCGCAAGTAGTTATTAACCTTGTATTTTAAAAGTATGATTACTAACTTTTTAAAGTTAAATAACTATTAACATACGCAAAGAAAACGATATAATTTCTTAACAATCCTGTCATTTCTTATATTTAATTAAAACAGATGTATTCTGTTTACGTAATGACACCAAAGAAAAACAACCCGTTTTATGGGCTTCTAAATCTTCACATTGGCTGTTTTTTCCAGATAAGTTTTGTCCCAAAACCCAGTCTGTTATCTGTTAGTTTAATAAAATCCGGATAGAGTAGCCAGTAGGTAGTCTTTAATAACGAAGCTACAGGAAACCTTTTAAGATATGCTTTTTTAGCATGTTGTTGCTCTTTGCCTGTTGCTTTTACTACTTTTCCGGTAATCTGCACACCCCTTATCTTACCAATTATCTTTGTTTCCAACGAAACAGCTGCTGAAACAGTATCATTCGTAAGCATCTCATGCCCATGCCGGGTATCGATATCAGTAGTAAAAACAAAATAATTTCCTTCTTTAACATACACATAAAAACAAGCTGAACAATATGGTATGTTATGCATAGCAGTAGCCAGGGTTAACACATGATGCGATGTGATAAATTGTGTTATTCTGTCATCAGGTAAATAACGCTCTGAAATAATCTCTCTGGCCATAAATCTCCTTATTGCTTTACATTACAAACAGCAATGTTAATAACTCTATGCTGATTGTCAATAAACTCGTCTGTATTTACTACTTATTGAGCTTCATTAATAATCCACCCCATAATTTAAATGTAATCAAAGATAAATTATCGACATCTCCTTTAATAGTGGCAAAACTACATATAATTATCGTATTTTTGTTGCAACTGTCATTACAGTTACTATTTTCTACTAACCAATTATCTGTATGTAATCTAAAATGTAAGAGTCATAAACTTCATAAAATAGAGAATGGAATCGATACGACAACAAAAAATATCTCGTTTATTGCAAAAAGATTTAGGCGAACTGTTTCAAAAGGAAGGCGCTTCTGTTACCGATAAGAAAGTGATGATAACGGTAACCAAAGTAAAGGTCACCAAAGATTTACAGCTTGCCGATATCTTTTTAAGTATTTTTGGTACCGAAGAAAAAGAGAGTGTAATAGAAACCATAAATCAAAAAACGGCAGAGATCAGGTACACCATTGGAAAAAAGTTAAGACATCAGTTGCGTGCCATTCCTCAGCTACGTTTTTTTATTGATGATTCTCTCGATTATATTGACAAGATAGACGAATTACTGGACCACTAATAACCCCACACTTTGAACTTTCCATTTTATATAGCGCGACGTTACTTATTTTCCAAAAAGAAACATAATGTGGTAAACATTATTGCAATCATATCGGCTGTGGGGGTTTTTGGAGGTAGTTTGGCATTTATCCTGGTATTATCAGTGATGAACGGTTTCGAGCAGGTGGTATTATCTCTTTTCAACTCATTCAATGCA
>JAVVFR010000059.1:0-7878 GCA_032250595.1 Bacteroidales bacterium
GCTTATCAACCCCTCTTTTTTCTTTATCATTGCAACTCCTGTTTTTCAATGAAAGACTTCAATATTTACATCTTTATGTTTATTTATATATGCTTTGTAATACTTAAAAGACCAGAAATAAGTTAATTATTATTAAATTTTATGGTAAAGAGATTGGAAACACCATATATTTTATATTTTTGCACAATTGTTATGAATTGAAAATCAACAGCTCAATGCAGGAAAAAAGAGAAAGAAAAGGAACGATTTGGATTGTTTTATCCATGTTATTTTTAATAGGAATTTTGGTTATTGGATATCTCTATTTCGATAGCAGAACCAATATGAATAACCGTATTACAGAGAAAGTTCAGGAGAATTTGCAATTAAACCAGAACCTTGACTCAATAGTGAATATATTTGAAGAGACCACCCGGGCCTATGGTGTTCTAAACGACTCTTTACATGACCTAAGGGATGTTATCACTACACAGCAGGACAGGATTAAGCTTTTGATAGCTGAAAACAGGGGTAAAAGGGAGATAGAGCGTGAATTGGCATTGCTTCAAAGCAAGATTCAGATGTATGAACATAAGCTGGATTCTATTTTTCTTCAAAATCAGAAACTTACTGATGAAAACTTAAAACTTTCCCATCTATTTGAATCTGAACAAAAACGCACCTATGAATTAACGGTTGAGAAAGAGGAATTGACAAAAAAAGCTACCCTTGGTGCTGTTGTCAAAGCATATAATGTAACAGCAAAGACTTACAGGGTAAGAGGAACCGGTAAGGAGGTGGAAACTGACAAAGCAAGGCGTGTTGACCGTATCAAAATATGTTTTACCATTGGTGAAAATCTTGTTATTTCACCCGGCAAGAAAAATATCTATATCAGAATTGCACGTCCCGATAATGTGGTATTGAAAATGGGCAAGGAAGAGACAAACTCTTTCGAATATAATGGAAAATCGATTGTCTATTCTATGAAAGAGATTGTTGATTATCAGAACAAAGCCCATAACATGTGTGTCAACTGGGATAAAATAGTAGATGGTTCGGCCATGAAAGGCACATACCAGGTGGCTGTTTTCATGGAGAGTGAACAAATCGGCACTACCTCGTTCACGCTTAATTAAGCATTACTGGAACTGACATATTGCTCTTTTTATAAAAGAAACAGCCAGAAGCATCTTGAAACCCATCAATTTTTTATATTAAATTAAACATTAACCGTATTATGATGTTCATCTAATATGAAGAGTATATTTTATTTTGATGCACATATCGTATGACGGGGATGGTTTTTGACATAAAGAAGTTTTCTATGCATGATGGTCCGGGGGTGCGCATGACAGTTTTTTTCAAAGGATGTGCAATGCGATGTCCCTGGTGTTTTAATCCTGAAGGAAGAGAACTTTATCCTTCGGTGTTGCAATCAGACGATAATGGCAAAGAAGTAACTGTAGGGGAGGAGTATACCGTTGACGAGCTGATGATGGAGATTTTGGAGGAAAAAAATGTAATGACCATATCGGGAGGCGGAGTTACTTTTTCCGGTGGGGAGCCACTGTTTCAACACCGGTTCCTGAGTGAAATTATTGATCGTTGTTCAGAAGAGGGGATACATGTTGCTGTTGACACGAGCGGGTATTGTGAGCCAAAAGATTTCTTGCAGACTGTAAAAAATGCTGATCTGGTGCTCTTTGATCTTAAACATACCGACAATACCAAACACCTTTCATACACAGCTGTTTCCACCAAACATATCCTTGAAAACCTGAATACTTTGTTATCCGATACTGCAATACCGGTCTGGTTGCGAATACCGGTTATTCCCGGTTTTAATCATTCAAAGGAAGAAATGAAGAAAATAGTAGCATACCTATCTTCTTTACCGAAGGGAATAGAGCAGGTACAACTCATCCCTTACCAAAAAATTGCTATGGAAAAACGAAAACAGATGAACTGGCCTGACCCCATGAGTGGTGTTGAATCGCTGAAAAAAAGAGCGATACAGCCGTATGTCAGGATGTTTAAAAAAGCAGGATACAAAACAAATATTGGGGGTTAATTCCAGAAAAATTACATTTAGAAAAATGCCCTTACCTGAACAGTGCCCACATGTATTGCGTGGTGATCAGGTGATTTACGACCGTTATATTGGAGATTAAGTTGCAGGTTGTTGGAGAGGGTTCGTTGCCAGTTGACAGTCCAGGTGAGATTATTCCCTTGTTTTAATCCTTCCAGCATCTCAAAAGCGATAGAGTTGTTCTGGTCGGCATTATAGTCGATAGAAATAAAAGCAACACTGCTCATGATATTGCCTTTTTCCGGTGTGATAAACCGAAGCTCTACATTGGCTTTATTAAGTGTTGCTCTTTCCCCACCGTATTCAAAACTGTTCTCTTTCGATGTGAAACTATACTGCCCGGTGATACGGAATTTTGTGCCGGGCTGTATCGAGATTTCAGGTTTTACATCCACCAGTTCTATAGCATAATCGTTTTGGGTAAAAAATTCAGAATACCGTTCTTTAATGCCTTTGGCTAATTCAACACGTAACATGATTACTGAAGTAATGTTCCATCGGGCTTTGAGGATATGCTGAGCAAACTGACGACTTTCGAACCCGTTGACCATAACAGACTTATTGCTGTTATTCCGGAAAGTATAATCAGCGCCATATTTAGCGTCAGTTCGGTTAAAATAGATGACATGTCTTAATGAAGCGGTGATATTTTTCAGGTCAGGATTCTCCGTTTGCAGGAAGAATGGATTCATTGCCTCCAACAGTGACGCTCCTGCGATTTCCTGGTCTACACGATAAATGGTATGGCTGGAGAAGTTCCCTGCAAAGCCTTTCAGCCCCTTCTCTTTTTTCCATACAGGTGCAGGATCCAGGATAAGTGACTGAGTGAATTTAGCAGAATAGACCTTTTCATATTCATTGACAGGGGTAAATACCCTGATATAGTTCGCCTGATCTTTAAACATAGCTATTTCAAATTCATCCAGCTGTTTGATACTGTCGCCGTTATAGTCGTTCCAGGCATATACCCCCTGCCCTGTAGCTACTTCAATATAGCTAAACTCTTTTTTGTAGGCCAATCCTGATCCAAATTCATAAAAGGTTGTAGAGCGAATTACACCATTCTTCAGTCTCCAGTCATAATTGATACGACTAACCAGGTTTTGTTCTTCTTTTTCGTTGGTGTTGTCAGCAAGCAGCTTCACTCTTCTGTAGTTGGCTTCAACGTCAAGGCGCTGGTAGTTGTTGTTTTTGGTATTCAGTCGCACTGCCACCTCGTCGGCTCGTAAAGCCGGCATTAGCATCCCTTTCTCAGGCAGGTAATCGAAACGTTGTCCTATGCCGATGGTGTAAGGTATTCTAGCTGTATCAGCATTACTTACATATCCTTTCCAACGGTTATACCCGAGAGAATGATGCATAAGGGTATCGGTAGCTGTATTATAATGCCGGTTGTTCTCACCTTCGTCTTCAAAACCAATACGTAAAGGGCCGAACTGTTTCTCGATACGTGCTCTGTATTTCAAAAAACCGGTATTGGTTATCTCAGAGAAAGAGTTCATCAGATCAGCATCCATCTCCATACGCCAGGTTTTATGCAAAAAATTTGATTGGATACCGTTTCTTATGGCACTGTAATCCGAACTGACAAGGTTTTCGAATTTATAGCTTGCACGGCCTTTGTCTTTTCTTTCCAGCAGAAGTATCACTTCGCCATGATGAATATTTTTATTATGTAACGTATTGTCAATATTCCAATCACGCTCGAACTCTACCGCTCTGATCCGTTCAAAAGCTTCAAAGTTTTTCTCCACAATATCATAGCTGACACTGCCATCAAAAAGCCAGGTGTTACTATCTTCACCGCCCCATCGTCTTTTGTGCTTGAAGTAGCTGATAAATGCTATCCCCAAATCGTCATGGTTATCGATGGTACTGTATTTATTTTTATCAAAACCCGACAATGCGATCTCTGTACCGGCCATGCTTTTTTCTGAAAGAGAGAAATCTCCTGCTACGCTAACCATCTGTTGACTTTTAGGTGTTATGATCATTACCACCGGCTCATATTCTCCCTGTGGAACTCCGCCTACCGGGACCACCCATTTAAATACTTTTCCGTTTGCCGCACTTTTTGTTTGCACATAGTTTCCATTCCCTTTTCCCACAAAAGAAAACCCAGCACGATACCTGGCACTGTCGGGATTTACACTGTATACCAATACAGAGTCATAGGTGTTCGGGAATACGGTAGTGTCTATCATTTTATAGAGCACTTCGCTATTATTAAAATCCACCTCCCTGATATTCGACACTACAGCCAGGTCTGTCTGGTCGCCGATATTTGACAAGAGCGTTTTGTTGTCTTCTATAAGTTTTTCCTGATTTATCGGGCGGTTTTTCATATCCTGTTCTGTGAGGTATCTGAAACGAATATTGGCATTTTTGCTTGCCGCATTGTGGCTCAGAAAAAATAACCCTCTTGTATAGTTCCTGTCAGAATATTCAAACTCAATGACCACCCTTGCATCTTTGGTAATAATTTGTTGAGGGGTGAAGGTTAATTCAGCGCTGTTATAGTCAATAACATAATCGTAGTTTTGTCCTCTTTTCAACAGTTTGCCATCTAGGAACACTCTTTCTGAGCCGGCCAGGATAATAACAAATGATTCGTTATTTGCTCCTCTAAGTTTATAGGGCCCCTGATTTCCTTCAGCGGTCTCAATAGTGTTTCGCGCAAACTTCCCTCTTGACGCAGCGGCTCCTGCCTGTGAAGACATCGTCCATTGGTCTTCTTTTCCTGCCTGGTAACGGTGTAAAAAATTAACCCCCTGCGCTTTTTTGTTAAAATGTAAAAAACGTCCATCGCTATTGCTAATCTCAAAGTCACCTGCCAATAATGTTGAGCTGGCAGTATTTATTTTGATATATACCTGATCGAACTCCTGTAACTGTTGTGTGGTCCCTTCGGGTTGAATGGGAATATTGTTATCGGTTATCGCTGCTACAATTTCGATACCCGGCGCCAGCTCCCCGGAGAGCTGAAGGTTTAAATTGGAATTAAGCACCGCATCCTGATTGTTGCCTACAGAGATCCCTCTTGATATTGATCCGCTGCGATTCAATTCACCAAAATCAAATACCCTGTCATTGCTGCTCTTTTTCGTCTCACGATACTGATAGATATAGGAAGGCCTGGCTTTTACGATGTCTTCTTCAATTTTTAAAAGTGTTGCTGAAGCGTACTTTTTGGTAAGCAATACCGGGAATACACGATATTGAATGTGATATACCGAATCTTCATAGAGGTCGGGGGATTGAAATAGCAAAGTAGCATTAAAATAGTTAACATCATATAACGCACTGTCAATAGTATCTCCACCCAGGGTAGTGATCAGTACAGTTTGAGGTGCTATAGATAATGTGTCGAGCACAATAGTATCGTGGGTGACAGTAATTTTCTTGACCCGCAAACTGCTGTAATGTTGTCCGGCACTCAATGCTGGAATTAGCATCAGCCAGCAAATCATAAGATATTTAATTGTGTTATTCAATCGTGTTGTTTGGTTTTTAATAGCTTCAAAGATAACAAAAGCAGTGTGAGTGTAAACGCTATAACAGTTATGATGTTATAAAAATAAATGTACATTTGTTCTGTTAATGAATCATACAAGCTCTATTATGCTAAAGAAAATAAAACTCCATTGGCAAATACTGATTGCACTGGTGCTGGCAATATTTTTTGGGATCATGTTTCCTGATATGTATAAGATTGATGAACAATTTTTCAATAATCTGAAAGAGAGAGAGGGTTATTATCATCAGTTGGCAGAAGTAGTATTCGGTGATGACCGGGGCAAGGTACTGAGCAAGCGTGTTTTTACAGAGAAGTTAAAAAGGTATATCGATGAAAGTGAGTACCACAAGACAAGCCAGTTATATATTGAAGCAGCTACCTATAACCCATACGCGTCGAAGGTTATATGGATGGGGACAATTTTCTTGCGGGGGCTCACCATGCTTATCGCCCCGTTGGTGTTGAGCAGTATTGTTTCGGGAGTAGCCAATATCGGCACCGGAACGAACTTGGGGAGGTTAGGGCTTAAGACATTTGGATATTACATTACATCCAGCTTATTAGCCATTTTTACCGGTTTGTTGATGGTAAATATACTTACACCTGGAGCAGGGATGAATTTACCGGTTCCGGAGCATCAGCAGCAGGGAATAAATATAGGAGATATCTCAGATACTTTAATACAAATAGTTCCAACGAATATTTTTCAGTCGCTGTCGGAGAATCATATGTTGTCAATAATATTTTTTGCCATCTTGACCGGTTTTTTTATTACACGCATTAGAAAAGCTTATCGTATTTTCCTTACAGATATGTTTAATGCATTTTTTGAGCTGATGATGAAAATAACCATGTTTGTGATTAAGTTCACGCCTTTAGGAATTTTTGGAATAGTGGTTGGTGTTGTTGCGTCACAATCAGACCTTTTGTCTCTTGCTAAGAGTATGGGTGTTTATATGCTGGCAGTGGCTTCGGCGTTAATCATCCATGCTGTTGTCACGCTACCGTTGCTGGTAAGATATGTAGGCAAATCGAATCCTGTTAAACACTTTAGGGCGATGCAAACGCCTTTGCTTACTGCGTTCTCAACCTCTTCATCGGGAGCTACCCTACCGTTGACGATGACCACGGTAGAACAAAAAAGCGGTGTGTCGAATAAGATCTCCAGTTTCACTTTACCCTTAGGAGCCACAATAAATATGGATGGCACAGCCCTGTATGAATGTGTAGCAGCCATTTTTATTGCCCAGGCATATGGTATTGATCTCTCCTTCGGCTTGCAGCTTGTTGTGGTATTTACTGCACTCCTGGCTTCTATTGGTGCAGCGGCGGTTCCCATGGCAGGCCTGGTAATGATCACCATTGTGCTTACCGCCGTGGGCCTGCCACTTGAAGGGATCGGCATGATCTTGGCTGTAGATCGTATCCTTGATATGCTGCGAACAGCTACCAACGTGTGGAGTGATAGCTGTGGTGCGGTGATAATTGCTAAATCGGAAGGCGAAATATTGCGTGTCTGATGGCTAAAAAACAGATAACAATACCGGTCTTTGTCCCGGAAGAGGCATGCCCTAACCGATGTATCTATTGTAATCAGTTTGTTATTTCAGGAACACCGGAGTGTTTGACGGAGAAAGAAATTGTCAAAACTATTGAAACCTATTGCAGTACCATAAAGGATAACACGCATGTTGAACTTGGATTTTTTGGCGGGAACTTCACAGGTATTCCCATCGACCGGATGGAGCATCTTTTAAAAATAGTGAATCCTTATATTCAAAAAGGAATCATTGATGCGATACGTGTTTCAACCAGGCCTGACTATATTGATGATGAACGATTAACAATGCTGAAATATTATGGAGTAAAAACTATTGAAATGGGGGTGCAGTCGATGAATGATCATATTTTGGATTTTGCAGGAAGAGGCCATACCGCCAAAGATGTTAGAATAGCATCAGCGATGATCAAAGATCAAGACTTTAGGCTGGGTTTGCAAATGATGATAGGATTACCGTTCGATACGCTTGCCGACGACCTTGCCACTGCCCGTGCTTTTTTAGAACTTTCATGTGATGACGTTAGGATATACCCTGTTGTTGTTTTAAAAAATACCGTATTGCATCAATACTATGATAAAGGGGCATATATTCCTTTGAGCGTTGAGGAGGCTGCAAAACGCACAGCGGAAGTGATGAAAGTTTTTATCGAAAATCATGTAAATATTATTCGTGTGGGTTTGCATCCTTCAAAAAATATTACAGAAGGAGAGGAGTTTATTGCAGGGCCT
>JAVVFR010000060.1:0-7861 GCA_032250595.1 Bacteroidales bacterium
CTTTAATCCGATGGCCATATTATTAGCTACTGCTGCAATAAGTGAAACTGTTGGAGCCATAATCCTATATTTTTTTAATATTTCTGATCATTATACAAAGGATTAATTTTACTATTAAAACCAAAATTAATTAAACTGAAATCGCTCCTTTAATATGTGGATGAGCATCATAGTTCTCAAGAATAATATCATCGAAAGTAAAATTAAATATTGATTTCACCTCTTTATTCAGAATTAGCTGGGGCAATTTTTTCGGAGTTCTTAGCAACTGTGTTTTTGCCTGTTCGATATGATTGGAATAAATATGTGCATCGCCAAAGGTATGTACAAAGTCGCCCGGAACGAGGTCACACACTTGTGCGATCATATGTGTGAGTAATGCATAAGAGGCGATATTAAAGGGTACCCCAAGAAATATATCAGCACTACGCTGATAAAGCTGACAGCTTAACTTTCCATCAGCAACATAAAACTGGAAAAGCGCATGGCAGGGAGGCAGGGCCATCTGTTCAATATCCCCAACATTCCAGGCACTAACGATATGCCTTCGGGAGTTAGGGTTTTGTTTTATAGATGCAATTACTTCAGCTATCTGATCGATGTGTTTTCCATTCTTGCCCGGCCATGAACGCCATTGGTAACCATAAATAGGGCCTAAGTCTCCATTTTTATCTGCCCATTCATCCCATATCCTTACGTTGTTGTCGCGTAAATATTTAATATTCGTATCTCCGTTAAGAAACCAAAGCAGTTCATGAATAATCGACCGTAAGTGTAATTTTTTGGTTGTTAGTACAGGAAAACCATCCGTCAAATCAAACCGCATCTGATATCCAAATACCGAGATGGTTCCTGTTCCTGTACGATCAGGCTTCTCAGTACCATTATCCAATACATGCTGTAACAAATTAAGGTATTGTTTCATAGCATAACAATTATAATAATTAAAAACAAGTTTACACTTCTATCCATATAACATTCCGATGATCGTAGCCGACAACAGAGAGGCGAGTGTTCCACCGACGAGGGCCCGGAAGCCAAGTTTTGTAAGGTTTTTGCGCTGACCGGGTGCTATTGCTCCTATACCGCCCACTTGTATACCAATAGATGAGAAATTTGCAAAACCGCATAAAATATAGGTAACAATAATAATTGATTTTGGATCAACCAACTTACCTGACACCAGCAACTCCTTCATACTCGTATAAGCAAGGAATTCATTGATGATAACCTTCTCTCCCAGCAGCTGTCCGGCTACTGTCAACTGCGACGGGTCCACACCTACAACCCACATCAGTGGAGCAGCGGCATATCCGAGGATGAACTGCATCGAAAACTTTTGATACTGCCCTCCGGAAACCTCTGCTATCAATTCGTTAAGGTTCGACCAACTGCCAATCCATCCAAGAATACCATTTAACAATGCGATCATACCAATAAAAACAAGCAGCATGGCACCTACATTCACCGCCAGCTTCACACCATCGGTAGTCCCATTGGCAATTGCCGAAAGGAAATTGTTGCCTATCTTCTCTCTTGGTATATGAATAGAGGTATCTATTTTCTCTTTTTGTGGATAGAGCAGCTTGGCCATCACTACCGCACCGGGAGCTGCCAATACCGAAGCAGTAATGAAATGTTGTGCAAAAATTGCTTCCAATGCCGGATTGTTATTACCCAACATCGACACATATATTGCCAGCACACCACCTGCCACAGTAGCCATACCACCCACCATCACCAGGTTGATCTCAGATTTGGTCATCTTTTCCAGATAAGCTTTTATCAATAATGGTGATTCTGTCTGTCCGAGAAAGATATTTCCTGCAGCTGATAACGACTCTGCTCCGGAGAGCTTTAGGGTTTTCGTCATCAACCAGGCAAAAACAAAAACTACAAACTGAATAACCCTGAAATAATAGAGTATACTTGATAAAGCAGAAAAGAAAATTATTGTAGGGAGTATTTTAAAGGCAAATATCGAAACCATCTGTCTGCCTCCTGCCAATACCTGAAAACCATCCACCTCTTTACCGGTATCATCAAATACACCAACATCACCAATCAGGTAACCGAACAGAAAGCGGCTGCCCTCTTCCGAATAGTTGAGCACCTTCACAAATGCTGAACCCATCACTCTGAACACCTCCCGCACCTGTGGAACATAGATTACCGCAAAAGCAATAATAAGTTGTAACAACAAAGCCCCAAGTACTGTCCGCCAATTCACCAATTTTCTTTTTGCACTGAACAGCCACCCCATGCCAACTAAGACGAAGAGTCCCAAAATACCTCTTAACACAGAATGAATATTAAAATTCGCTTCGTAGTTTTGCAGTACCTTTAAATGCTCCGGAATATCTGATGCTACTCCGGCACTACCCCCTGCATGGCTGTCCTGCTCTGCAGGTATTATAGCTTCGTTAGTCACCGTATCCGTTATACTGGTATTGAGACTGTCTGTAAAAAGGGATGCAGAGGAATTTTCCTGTCCCTCAAGCACCATCCCTGCTGTTATTAAAACAACAGAAAGCCCAACCAATGTAATAATTATTACTCTTTTCACCGGCATTAAATTAGATTAAATACTTGAATTAAAGTTATTTACAGGTACTGTATTTTATTTTTGCGTTCTATTTTTTTAGTTTTAATAATAATAAAAAAACCGGTATGAACCGGACACTCTAATCTTTTTTTATAAAGATATTACTCCTCTTTTTTACGTTTTTTAATTTCGTCTCGTATATGGGAAGCCATTTCATAATTTTCGGTACTTACGGCTTCTTTTAACATTTTTTCAAGTTCTTTGATTGTTTTTTTCCTCAGTTGTTCTTCCGAAGACTTTTGCAGTGATGGAGCATTTTCCTCTTCTTCAGATGGCCAGTCTTCCATCATAATACCTGCCTGATTCATTACTTCGGGGGTGGTATATATCGGGCACTTAAAGCGTATCGACAATGCCACCGCATCAGAAGTCCGGGCATCTATATGTTTCTGTGTTTTTCCGTCCCACGTGATCAGTTCAGCAAAAAAAATACCTTCAGAAAATCTTTTAACCACCACTTCTTTAATATCGATGTTATGCGCTTTTGAGAAAGAGAGAAAAAGATCATGTGTTAATGGCCTGGGGGGCTTCATCTTTTCCAATTCAATAGCAATAGCCTGTGCTTCAAAGCCACCAATAATTATCGGCAACCTACGTTTACCATCTGCTTCTGCCAATATCAATGCGTAAGTACCCATTTGTGCCTGGCTGCTGGATATTCCGATGATGTTAAGTTTTATCTTATCCATAACAATAAGATCTTCAGTTCAAAAATTGCATACAGTAATAACAATTATTTTCAGTGTATATAACACAAAAATATAATAAATTCTTTAAACATAAAATTAAATCTGAACCGAAATAATAAAAAGCAGCGCTATCTGAGCGCAGGCAAAGATAATGAGGAAAGAAAAACTCAAATATCCCTTTTTCTGATGAATGCATTTCGGTTTGGCATAACCGTTTTATCCATCAAAATAATAACAACAATAGAACAAATACTACGTTCGGGATACCCCCCGGGTTGTATCAGTCATTGATACAACGCACGGCAAAGCCAAAGTTTTTCGTGGCATTAACGGGGAAGCTTCCAGAAGAAGAGAACCGGAACGATCCGGCAGTATTATTTGAATTTTGGATAGCGGACCAAAAGTAACCGTAATTCCCTACATTTTGCAATGACCCGTCGCCCCCACTGAGATTACCACCGGCATGGATTTTCAAAGTAGAAGCATAGGCATCGCTCAGATAGCCTGAACCTACCCCTCCCTGTGCGGTGCTGGCAGTAAGAAAAGCATTCCATTCCACCTGTGTGGGAAGACGCCAGTCACCACCCAACAGCTGGGTGCAAGGATCATTCACAGATACCCAATCAAAATTTTCATTGATAGGGTTAATCCATGGAGTATTAGGAATACGGTTTACGCCATCGTTGACAAAAGCCTGCTTTCTGTTAAACTGAAAAAACCAACCCGCAGCATCAAGGTCTGTATCGGTGGCAGTGGAAGCTTCTTTAGTAGCACCCAGGTTCATCTTAAGCCAGCATTTATCACCACCTTGCCCCGGCCATGTTCCTTGTACTGTACTGTATGACCGACTGGCAAATTGCGCAGTGTTGTCGGGAGTCACCCCTGAAACATAACCATGGCTAATATTATTACCACAGATAAAAGGCTCTGCTTCAGTTACTGTCAGCACTTCAGAATACCATGGTAAACACTCTCCCTCAATAATCTCTAAACGAAACCAAGCCGGTAATGAGTCCACAACAGTTTCCAACATAGCTGTCTGCTGCCCGACAATAGGCGACCAATTGATGCTGTCGTAAGAGATCTCCCATTGTAACAGGCCTCTTGACTGATCAATGCTAATTTTTAATGTATCATCCGGAAAAACCTGAATATGTTTCTGCCCCAGTAACGAATGGCTTGCCAATGTAACAAACAGAGAAACAATGATTATTATAGTACTGTTTTTCATATCTCTTTTATTTCGTGTTAATACATTATTCTAAAACAACTTTAATAGTTTGTCTGCCCTTTTGATTGTTATATGTTAGAAGATAAACGCCCCTTTGCAAATGACCTAGATCAAGGGTAAGATGGGTTTTGTCAACAACCTGTGTCAATAAACACTTCCCCTCAAGGTTGTAAAGGTTTATCTCTCCTTCAGGAGCGACCACAACAACAGCCAGGTATTGCCTGGCAGGAACCGGCACTACTTTCATGGAAAAGGGCTCAATCTCTTCAACCGCATAATAAAACAGGTTGATCTTCACTGAATCGGAAGCAGAACAATTTTGCTGATCGGAAACGGTAAGAAAAAACTTTACAAAAGGATTGGCTCCGGTATGAGTAAACGTAGGATTGGCAATAGTATCAGAATCAAGGTTGGTAGCGGGTATCCATTGAAAACTGTAGGGAGGGGTCCCGCCATATGCCGGAGGTTGAGCACCCAACAAATGAGTCCCTGGGGTCGTAAATGCAGTGTCATGACCGGCATCAGCAAAAAGCTGGGGAGGCTGGTTAGACTGTATAGTGACCAAATGCGTATTTTGGGTGTAAATATTGCACTGCAGTAACAGCACAAAAAACACCATTAGATTAATTGTTTTGCTCATCTTTTTTTATGATTTTTAGTGAATAATAGGTCTTTTATATCAAAATTTTCATAAAAATAGTATAAAATCAGTTCATCAACAAAAATAATTCAAAAACAAAATATTATTTAAAAGCACTATAAATACAAGAAAAATTACTATTACTATACCCCAGGTTTCAAAATAGCAAATTATCTTTTTCTTACCTATGGCAAAGAATTTTATCTAAAAAGTTGTTTGCTCAAGCATCATTTTATATTTTTGACCTCTAAAACTTCTCAAATAAAGATATACATATATACATGGGACGAATAGCTGTGCTTTTTATTTTGTTATTATTTCCGGCAATAGGTTTCGCCGGTGAAGCAAATCTTGTGGTACCGGATTCCATTAAGTTGGAACATATCTTATATTGGGGTTTCTTGATAACAATAGCAGGTTTTTTCTTTGGGTTATATCAATTTATCAAGGTAAAGAAACTTAAAGCACATGACTCGATGCTTGAAGTTGCAGGGATTATTTACAAAACCTGTAAAACATATTTAAAGCAACAGGGTAAATTCCTACTCATACTTTTTCTAATCATAGGAGCAGCAGTAGCATTCTATTTTGGCTGGTTATCACACGATCCGTCAAAACCAGAAGAAGCTTTCGGCGTGGCTGGTGTGGCTGTTATTCTTGGTTGGATGATAATAGGTATCTTAGGCTCTTACATTGTGGCGTGGTTTGGCATCAGGATGAATACCCTTGCCAACGCCCGTATGGCTTTTGCTTCGCTTGAGCGCAAACCGATAAAGCTTTTGAATATTCCACTGAACGCTGGCATGAGCATAGGTGTTGTATTAATCTCTATGGAACTCATCATGATGCTCACCATATTGATGTTTGTTCCGGGAGAGCTTGCAGGAGCGAGTTTTATAGGTTTTGCCATTGGAGAATCGTTAGGTGCCTCAGCATTAAGGATTGCAGGGGGTATCTTCACAAAGATAGCCGACATAGGATCAGACCTGATGAAAGTTGTCTTTAACATTGAAGAAGACGACCCAAGGAATCCTGGAGTTATTGCCGATTGCACAGGGGATAATGCAGGAGACAGTATCGGCCCTACGGCTGATGGTTTTGAGACCTATGGTGTTACCGGTGTTGCATTGATCGCATTTATTCTACTCGCTGTGCAGGATATTGCTGACCAAACACAATTGTTGGTATGGATTTTTGTCATGCGGATTCTGATGGTTGGCACCTCAATAATTGCTTTCTGGATCAATAACAGCATGAGCAATTATAAATATAAGCATGCGGATGATATTGATTTTGAGAAACCGCTAACAAAGCTGGTATGGATTACTTCCATACTATCCATCATTGCTACTTTTGGTGCAAGTTGGTTTATTCTTGGCAATCTGCCGAATAATCTCTGGATCACCTTATCGGTAATTATCAGCTTTGGCACATTTGGTGCAGCAATAATACCGGAGTTCACAAAATTATTCACTTCCCCAAAGTCGAAACATGTTAATGAAGTTGTTGAGGCCTCGCGTGAAGGGGGGTCATCCCTAAATATCCTTTCAGGGCTGGTTGCCGGGAATTTCAGTGCATTTTGGATTGGCTTTGTATTTTTTATATTGATGTATGGCGCATATCTTGCAAGCAGATTTGGTTTAGGCAGCCTCATGGAGTATGAAGCAATATTTGCTTTTGGTCTGGTGGCATTTGGCATGTTGGGTATGGGACCTGTGACAATAGCAGTTGACAGCTACGGGCCGGTTACCGATAACGCACAATCGATCTATGAGCTATCGCTTATTGAAGGCATTGAGGATATTGATCAAAAAATTGAAGGGGAGTTTGGTTTCAAGCCTGATTTTAAAAAAGCAAAGCATTATCTGGAAGCGAACGACAGCGCAGGCAATACTTTTAAAGCCACAGCAAAGCCTGTACTTATAGGCACGGCAGTAGTAGGGGCCACTACCATGATCTTTTCTTTAATACTGGTCATTAAAAAAGTACTTGGTGTTCCCCCGGAAACCGTTTTGAACCTGCTAAACCCATTTACTATTTTAGGCTTTTTGCTCGGTGGGGCAGTAATATATTGGTTTTCGGGCGCATCTATGCAGGCCGTTACTACCGGAGCATACCGGGCAGTAGAGTATATAAAAAAGAATATCAGCCTTGATCCCAATGCAGAGAAAAAAGCATCACTGGAGAAATCAACCAAGGTAGTGGAAATATGTACCAACTATGCCCACAAAGGAATGGTCAATATCTTCATTGCCATCTTCTCCTTTGCCATGGCGTTTGCACTAATATCTGCACCAAGGGTTGATTCTGAAGGAATTATCTTTAACATAGCACCTGTGTCACTATTTGTGAGCTATTTGCTGTCGATAGCAGTATTTGGCCTTTTTCAAGCTGTATTCATGGCCAACGCCGGTGGTGCATGGGATAACGCAAAAAAAGTGGTTGAAGTAGACCTTAAAGAGAAAAATACACCGCTGCACAACGCTACCATTGTTGGCGATACCGTTGGCGACCCTTTCAAGGACACTACTTCCGTTGCGCTTAACCCCATCATTAAGTTTACTACCCTCTTCGGGCTTTTAGCAATGGAAATTGCACTCGCTCCTGCTTTTATGAGCATTGCCCCATTTATCGGTATAGGATTTTTTGTGCTTGCCCTATATTTCGTCTGGAGAAGCTTCTATAAAATGAGGATC
>JAVVFR010000061.1:0-7738 GCA_032250595.1 Bacteroidales bacterium
AGACCATTAAGATGAACCTCAATGCGCAGCTAGAAATTGTCGAAAAACGTCAGCAAGAGCTTGAGAAGATCCATCAGCAGCAAGTGGCACAGTTGGAATCTATCTCCGGGATGTCTGCTGAAGAGGCAAAGAGTCAGCTTGTTGACGCCCTGTTATCCGACGCACAGTCAGAAGCTGCCAATCAGGTAAAAGACATTGTTGACGAAGCGAGGCTCACGGCGAACCGGGAAGCCAAGAAGATTGTTATCGAGTCTATTCAGCGCACAGCGACAGATAACGCAATTGAAAACTCTGTTGCTGTTTTTAATATTGAGAATGACGAAATAAAAGGCCGAATCATCGGCCGGGAAGGGCGTAATATCCGTGCTTTGGAGGCAGCCACAGGTATAGAGATCGTGGTAGATGATACTCCGGAAGCTATTATTCTCTCAGGCTTCGACCCGGTAAGACGTGAAATAGCAAAACAGGCACTCCATAAGCTTGTTTCCGACGGACGTATCCATCCGGCAAGGATTGAAGAGGTAGTAGCTAAAACCAAAAAACAGATTGATCAGGAAATCATTGAGGCAGGCAAAAGGGCCACTATCGATTTAGGGATACACAATATGCATCATGAGTTGGTACGTCTCGTGGGTAAAATGAAATACCGGTCCTCTTATGGACAGAACCTGCTGAATCACTCCAAGGAGGTAGCGCGATTGTGTGCCACGATGGCAGCAGAGCTGGGACTTAACCCCAAGCTGGCCAAACGCGCCGGCCTTTTACACGACATCGGGAAGGTGCCCGACAACGAGCCAGAGCTACCCCATGCATTACTGGGTATGAAACTGGCAGAGAAATACAAAGAGAAACCTGAAGTATTTAATGCTATTGGTGCTCACCACGATGAGATAGAGATGACCACCCTGCTCTCTCCTATTGTACAGGTATGTGATGCGATCTCGGGAGCCCGTCCGGGTGCACGGAGAGAAGTGGTTGAAGCATATATCAACAGGCTTAAACAACTAGAAAATATTGCCCTCACCTACCCGGGTGTGATAAAAACATACGCTATTCAAGCCGGCAGAGAGCTACGCGTGATTGTGGGAGCAGAAAAGATTAGTGATGAGGAGGCTAACAAAATCTCCCTTGACCTGTCAAAGAAAATCCAGGATGAAATGACCTATCCGGGGCAGATAAAAATCACTGTCATCCGAGAAACCAGGGCTGTAGCTTACGCTAAATAACAGCATCGATGGGTTACACTTATCAATACCCCAGGCCGGCAGTAACCGCAGACATTGCCCTCTTCTCCAAAGAAAAGGAAGGGTATCATCTCCTACTCATCCAACGCAAGAGGCCACCATTTCAAAATATGTGGGCACTCCCCGGTGGATTTATGGATATAAACGAAACGTTGGAAGCATGTGCCAAACGGGAGCTCTTTGAAGAGACCGGCATTGCTGAGGTGGCACTGGAGCAGTTCAGGTCGTACTCGGAGTTATACCGTGACCCCAGGCATAGAACAGTTACTTGTGTCTTCTTTGGGCTGGTTGACAGAAAACCGGATGTTGTTCCGGGAGATGATGCCGCTGATGCCCGTTGGTTCAACAGCAACTCCTTGCCTTCGCTGGCATTTGACCATAAAAAGATTATTCAGGAGATAAAAGACGCCGGTTTGCTTCAGAGATAATCTTCAGCCGTAGCGTTTTCTGATAAGAAAGGAGCTATCGCCCTCTCATAAATACCTTGTACAAAAGCGATAGCCATACCGTAATTGGTAACAGGCACACCGGCTTGTATGGCAACACGGAGCCGTCCGACGATCTGCCGGGGTGTCAAAACACAACCACCACATTGCACCACCAACGCATATTCACGAATATCTCCGGGTAAATCACTTAAGCCACTGACCACTTCATAAGTGATACGCTTCCCTGTATAATTACTTATCCATCGGGGTATCTTGGTTCTTCCAATATCATCACAACTAACATGATGTGTGCATGATTCAAGCAACAGTACCTTATCACCATCCTTTAATTTGGCAATAGCAGGAGTACCTTTAAGATAGTTCTCAAAGTCTCCTCGCTGCCGGGCAAGAATAATACTAAAGCTGGTTAACATAATATCATCAGGAATACTGGCATCTGCTTTAAGAAACACCTGACTGTCGGTGATAGCCAATTTTGGTTTGGGTTTCATTTTCCTGATAAAAGAATCCACTTCACGCTCTTTAAGCACAACAGCGATACAGTCGTTATCGAGAATATCCCGTATTGCCTGCACTTGTGGCAGTATCATCCGTCCTTCAGGTGCTTCAATATCAATAGGGGTGATAAGCAGCACTACATCACCATAAGAGAGAAGATCACCCACCAATGACCGGGAACGGTATGCCGACTCAGGAATGGCTTCACGCATGGCAGGTATTAACTTTTCAATACTATCGTTTTTTAAAGAACTCACCACAACAGGCGGTGTGCCTGTATTCTTTTTTATAAGAGAGATAAAGGTATTGTCGGGCAAGCTGATATCTGATTTATTATACACTATAATCACAGGCACCTCCTGCTTTTTAAAATCAGCCAACAACTTCTCTTCAAAGCTGCCAAAAACGTTGTTGGTGACCACCAGTACAGCGAGGTCTATAGTTTTTATCACCCCTTTAGTTTTCGCTATACGCTTTGTACCGAGGGCACCATCATCGTCGATACCTGCGGTATCAATAAGAATAACCGGCCCTATTCCCGGTATCTCCATCGACTTCTTAACAGGGTCGGTGGTGGTACCGGCAAAATCAGACACAATGGCGATCTCTTGCCCTGCCAATGCATTGATCAAAGAGCTTTTCCCATAGTTACGCCGCCCAAAGATACCTATATGTGGTTTCGTGTCTTTTCCTTTCCTAATGTCATTCATTGTTTCCTATCTCTTTTAATGAAAACCCAAGTTTAACGAGCTGTTCTGCTGCCAGCAGATCATTGATTCTCTTCTCAGACAGATATTGCAGTATTTTATTTATCTCAAAGACATCTTTTCCTGTCTCACGCATTTTTAATGCCATCTCAGTAGCTTTCCGGTATCCGATATATGGAATAAGTGCAGTAGTGATAACCGGACTAGTGTATAAGTTACGCTCTGCCAGTCTGGAATGAACTATTAACCCATCGAAAAGGTGGCCGGTCAAAGAGGTGTTCATCCCTTTCAACAGTTCCAGGCTATTGAGTAAAGCATCCCCGATAATGGGAATATATGCATTCAGATCGAGGCACCCCTGCCCCGACAAGCTGCATATCAACTGGTCATTGGCATATATCTTATGTGCTGCACTGATAACATACTCCGGTATCACCGGATTCACCTTACCCGGCATAGCAGAGCTTCCTACCTGACAATCAGGGAGAGCGACTTCTTTTACTGACAGATCGGAGGCAAGCAACCTCATATCTGCTGCCATCTTCTCCATATTTACTGCATGGGCTTTCAAGATACCGTGTATTTCAACAAAACTATCCAAATTACTGGTGGTGTCACTGAGGTTTTCACCGCGTGTCACCGGCAATCCTGTGAGCCTCTTCAGGTTAGATACCACCTCCATAATGAAGAACCTGGGCACAGCAATGCCTGTTCCAATAGCATTACCACCAAGATTAACCACCTTGATACGTTCAAAACATTTGGAGACCCTCCACCAATCCCTTGACAACGCATCGCTGTAGTTGCTAAAGAGCCTCCCGTAAGTAGAAGGTACAGCCTGTTGCATTTGTGTATATCCTATCCTTACCGTGTTTCTGTATTGCCCCTCCAATCCCTCAATTTTTTGTCGTAACCTGTTAATATCTTGTTCGAGATGCTCCAACTGGCTCATTGCTGCTACTTTTAATGCAGTAGGTATCACATCATTGGTCGACTGATATATGTTGGCATGTTCAACAGGATGGATTTTATCGTAATCACCACAACTTTCCCCACTAAGCTGTAAGGCACGGTTAGCGATAATTTCACAGATATTCAAATTGATACTGGTTCCCGCACCCCCGTTTATTGCAGGTATGATAAAATGATCGATATGTTTTCCAGTGGCAATCTCTTTTGCTGCAACAATCAACAAATCAATCGTTTTATCTTCCATAAAACGAAATGAGCGTGATTGATCCTTATATCGTTTTATTGCCTCCTCCTTAAAGCTCTTATAAGTAATATAACACGCCTCTTTAACCAGACCAATGGCTTTATACCATTCAATATTAAATGACAGGCCTGCCGGAAAATTATTTGCTGCCCTGAAGGCATGAATACCATATAATGCCTTGGCCGGTATTTCAACGGTTCCAATAAAATCAATCTCCTTACGCATCTTCATGATACCATATTTTAATATTGTGTAAATATAACTATTTTTTTTAGTGGCACAGCGATGTTCTTTTCCACTATATTGTTATTCTGATATATCATTGGCATAAATTTTTTATGTAATTTTGCCATATAAATTCCTACACTATGGAAGACATCCGACAATATATTGAAGATGCGTTTAAGGATAGGGGCCTATTAGGGAAGCCTGATGTGCAAAAAGCTATACGGCAGGTGATTACAATGCTTGATAAGGGTATGCTGCGGGTAGCGGAACAAAAAGGGGAGCAATGGATAGTAAATGAATGGATAAAAAAGGCAGTTTTGCTATATTTCCCTATCCAGGAGATGAAGCGAACCACCGCGGGTCCCCTGGAGTTTTATGATAAGATTCCCTTGAAACAACATTACGACACCCTCGGCATACGGGTTGTTCCACATGCTGTATCACGTTTCGGAAGCTATATTGCCCCGGGTGTGATCATGATGCCCAGCTATGTGAACATTGGTGCCTATGTGGATAGTGGTACGATGATTGACACATGGGCCACTGTTGGTTCCTGTGCACAGATAGGAAAAAATGTTCATCTGAGCGGGGGCGTGGGTATAGGTGGTGTGTTGGAGCCGGTTCAGGCATCACCTGTTATTATCGAAGAGGGATGCTTTATTGGTTCAAGGTGTATTATCGTTGAAGGCGTTCGTATTAAAAAAGAGGCTGTTTTAGGAGCCAATGTTGTGATTACACAATCAACAAAAATCATTGATGTCTCCGGAACAGAAGAGCAGATATATACCGGAACAGTGCCTGAAAGCGCTGTGGTTATTCCTGGAACGTATGAAAAAACATTCGCTGCAGGAAAGTACCAGGTATCTTGTGCATTGATCATTGGCAAACGTAAAAAGTCTACTGATAGTAAAACTTCATTGAACGAAGTTTTACGAAATTTTGAAGTAGCAGTATAATAGATGGCAACGGAGAAAAACTATCCTGAAAAGATTTTGATCATACAAACAGCCTCCATAGGTGATGTTATTTTAGCTACTTCCCTTATTGAGTCACTGCATCATACATACCCCCATGCAGAATTGTCGGTATTGGTAAAAAGCAACAACACCGGTTTGTTTCACGAACATCCATTTATTAAAAATGTTTTGGCATGGAACAAACAATACAATAAATACAGCAATCTCTTCCGCCTTATAAAGTACATACGGAGAGAGCGATTTACAATAGTTGTCAATATCCAACGTTTTTTCTCCAGTGGTATAATCACTGCCTTGTCGGGCGCAAAGACCACAACAGGATTTACCAAAAACCCATTATCTACTTTCTTTACCCACCGTATAAGACATGACATAACAGTTGGTGGGAAACACGAAATTGAGCGCAACCATGAACTGATATCTTTTTTGGGACAGGTACAACTGCAGCCGGTAAAGCTTTATCCGGGAACAGAAGCATATAAAAATATTGAACAATGGCAATCTGAGCCGTATATTTGCATAGCACCTGCCTCGTTATGGTTTACCAAACAGTTGCCGGCAGAAAAATGGATAGCGATTATCAACAAAATACATCCAGACTATAATGTTCACCTTTTGGGAGGTGCTAATGACGAGCCATTGTGCCAACAAATTTCAGCACAGTCAACTCATAAAAGGACAAACATTTTAGCAGGCAGGCTTAACTTATTGGAGACGGCAGCACTTATGAAAAAAGCTCATATGAATATCGTTCTTGACTCAGCGCCCCTTCATCTTGCTTCGGCGATGAATGCTCCCACCACAGCACTGTTTTGTTCAACAGTACCTGCGTTTGGCTTTGGCCCACTGGCAGAAAACAGCACTGTTGTTGAACCGGAAAAAACCCTCTCCTGCCGGCCATGTGGCATTCATGGCCTTAGAAAATGCCCTAAAAAACATTTTGATTGTGCCTATACGATAAATTGTACTACTGTTATTGAAAGAATAAACAATGTTTAAAGAGGAAATAGAAAAAACGGTTACAGTATTGAGAGACGGTGGCGTGATACTCTACCCAACCGACACTATCTGGGGTATTGGCTGTGATGCCACCAACCCAAAAGCGGTTGAAAAAATTTTCGCTATAAAAAAACGTCCCGGATCACAAAGCATGATCATCCTGCTTCATGATGTTGGGATGATCAAAGATTATGCATCTGACGTACCTGAGATTGCCTACGATCTGATAAGTAACACCCGGCAGCCGCTAACCATTATCTACCAAAATGCAAAAAATCTGGCAACAAATATCATTGCGGAAGATGGCAGCATAGCAATCAGGATTGTTGAAAAACCATTTGTTGCTCAGCTAATAGAGGCCTTTGGAAAACCTATCGTCTCTACTTCAGCTAATATTTCAGGCAGACCGGCACCTATTATTTTCAATAAAATTTCCGATATAATAATTAACGGTGTTGATTACGTCGTTAATTACGACCGTGATATTATTGAAGGGACACAACCTTCCATGATCATACGGTTTAACAAAAACAACGATTTTACAATCCTGAGAGATTAAACATAGTGTCAAAAGAGAAAGATATCATACAAAGCCTCAGTAACCCTTTGTTCCGGCTTATCAGCGAAGCTGCAGATGAGCTCTCTCTGGAAACTTATGTGGTTGGCGGATTTGTGAGAGACCTGCTCCTTAACAAACCTTCGAAAGATATCGATATTGTTACCATAGGCAGCGGTATTACACTCGCCAGACATGTAGCAGAAAAAGCCGGAAAAAAAAACAGACTGAAGGTTTACGGAAGGTTCGGAACAGCTATGATACACCACAACAACTACGCTATTGAATTTGTTGGAGCCAGAAAAGAATCGTATCAAAAAGATTCCCGGAAACCAATTGTTGAGGATGGCACCCTAAAAGATGATCAGAACAGGAGAGACTTCTCTATCAATGCGATGGCTATCAGGCTTAACAAATCTTTTTTCGGACAAATAACCGATCCATTTGATGGCCGGCAAGACCTTATCAACGGCATTATACGTACACCTCTTGACCCTGATATCACCTTCTCTGATGACCCTCTTCGGATTTTACGCGCTATAAGGTTTGCTGCCACGCTGCATTTTAAAATTGAGGAGACTACTTTCATAGGGATAAAAAAACAGGTGAGGCGTTTAGAAATTGTCTCTGCTGAACGTATTGCCGATGAATTAAATAAGATCATTGCAGCAGAAAAACCTTCTTACGGAATAACACTTATGGATGAAAGCGATGTGCTGCAACAACTGCTTCCTGAACTCTGCAAACTCAAAGGCGTTGAAAAGATTAACAATATTGGCCACAAAGACAACTTTTTACATACCCTTGAGGTGCTTGACAATGTGGCAAGGCAATCTGACAATATCTGGTTACGATGGGCGGCGC
>JAVVFR010000062.1:0-7728 GCA_032250595.1 Bacteroidales bacterium
GTCCTTTGGCAGCATGGATGGTCATCAGGGTCACTTTATCATTATCATCATCATCCTTATTACCGGTATCCTGATCAGTAAGCAGGGCAACCTCCTGCATAAATTCATTCAGAGTTCTGAAAGGCGTATCCTGCACCTCATCCTGGGGTCTCTCTGTCTCAGTAAACTCCTTAAGGCCGTTGAGCAGTTCTTCAATATTTTGTGCCCGGGAAACCCCTTCAGGAGTAGTGTCATTTCCCAGGTTTCTTAACATTCCGGATGATGCTGCAATCATTTTACCCAATTCATAAGCATCCTTTTTTAACAGTTGTACCTGGCATGCTTTGATGGTAGTATAAAAAGCAGTAGTTTTTGCGACTGTTCCCTGAAAAAGTCCGTGATTATAGTGTCCTGGATTACTTATTACTTGCCAGAGGCTGCAATTGTTCTCATTCGACACAATGGCCAGCTTCTCCATGGTAGTTTTGCCTATCCCTCTGGGAGGGTAATTAATGATCCGCTTAAGCGCTTCGTCGTCGTTAGGATTGACAACAATTCTGAAGTAAGCAAGCAGGTCTTTTATCTCTTTCCGATGATAGAAAGAGAGCCCTCCATAGATACGATACGGGATATTCATCCTGCGTAGTGCTTGCTCGATGGGTCGTGATTGTGCATTGGTACGATATAAAACAGCAAAATCTACATTTTGGCGCTGTTGATTCATTTTTATATCAAAGATGTTACGTGCAACAAAAACCCCCTCTTCATTATCGTTGTTTACTTTCTCAATCATTATCTTTTCACCGGTATCGTTTGATGTCCAGATAGTTTTGGAAATCTGGTCTCTGTTTTTCTTTATAATACTGTTAGCAGCATTGACAATATTTTGTGTTGACCGGTAGTTCTGTTCGAGTTTAAAGACTACCAGATCAGGATAGTCGGTTTTGAGGTTAAGGATATTTTGGATATTTGCCCCACGGAATCCGTAAATACTTTGAGCATCATCACCAACAACACAGATATTCTCATCGTTGGCGGCCAGTTTTTTCACTATCACATACTGTGCATAGTTAGTGTCCTGGTATTCATCAACGAGGATATACCTGAATTTATTCTGATATTTAAGCAACACATCGGGGTTGTCGCGCAAGAGAATATTGGTATTAAAGAGCAGGTCATCGAAATCCATAGCGGTGGCTTTAAAGCATGCAGCAGCATATCGTTGGTAGATATCTTTGATAAACGGTTTACCTGCCAACTGGTCTTGTTGTACAGCTTCGAAGCTATTTTTGTACTCTGCTGCCGACACCAGGCTTGTCTTTGCAGAGGAGATCCTGCAGAGCACATATGACGCGGTGTAGGTTTTGGGGTCGAGGTTCATAGTTTTAACTATAGAGCGTATCAGGCTCTTCGAGTCATCGGTATCGTAGATAGTGAAATTAGCAGGATATCCAAGGCGGTGTCCTTCAGCACGAAGTATACGGGCAAAAACAGAATGAAATGTACCCATCCACACATTACGTGCATCACTGCTTCCAAGCAGTTGATGCACCCTTGATTTCATCTCACGAGCAGCTTTATTGGTAAAGGTAAGGGCAAGGATGTTAAATGGATCAAGGCCGCTATGTATAAGGTATGCCACTTTATAGGTCAGCACCCTGGTTTTCCCGGAACCGGCTCCGGCAATAACCATCATAGGGCCACCTGTATATTCTACAGCTTTTTGTTGCGGCTCATTAAGTTCTTTTAAAAAATCAATCACTTTTCCCTGCTTTTCTATACATCGCCAAAAATACTATTTTATACTATATGCTCGTGTTTTTACACCCTGTGAGAAAAAAAATAGTTTTCAACAACCGGCGATGGATTATGCTAAGAAGAAAAAACCATCAACAAGAGATATGACAATCGATGTTCTGCACCAAAAAAAGCCGAAAATCTTTTTTAAAAAGATTTCCGGCTTACCCTATTAATTGTTAACCTAAACAATAATTATTATATAACGCCCTGGTCAAGCATAGCTGAGGCTACTTTTAAGAAACCTGCCACATTTGCACCTTTAACATAATTAACATATTCGCCGTTTTCACGGCCATATTCAACACATGCAGCGTGAATATTTTTCATAATCTGTTGTAGCTTCTCATCTACTTCTTCTCTTGTCCAGTTCAGTTTAATAGCGTTCTGTGTCATTTCAAGACCTGAGGTAGATACTCCACCGGCATTAGCCGCCTTACCAGGTCCGTAGAGGATTTTGTTTTCCATAAAAACCTCCACTGCTTCTGGTGTGGTAGGCATATTGGCGCCTTCACTGACACAAATACATCCGTTTTTCATAAGCGTTTCAGCATCTTCTTTGTTAAGTTCATTCTGTGTAGCACAAGGCAGTGCGATATCAACAGGCACTTCCCATGGACGTCTGCCGGGAACGAATTTAGCACTGGGGAACTCATAAGAGAAAGGTTTTACAATATCCTCATTGGTAGCTCTCAATTCAAGCATATAATCGATTTTCTCTCCGGAGATACCTTCCGGGTCATGAACATATCCGTCAGGGCCGGAAAGGGTAACCACTTTACCTCCCAGTTCAGTTGCTTTCAGAGCAGCACCCCATGCAACATTACCGAAACCGGATATAGCAATCGTTTTCCCTTCAAAAGAGTCGCCACGTGATTTAAGCATCTCATTGGCAAAATATACGTTACCAAAGCCAGTGGCTTCAGGACGCACCAACGACCCACCCCAGTTTGTTCCTTTACCGGTTAATACACCTACATGTTCCCGGGTCAATTTCTTATACATCCCAAAAAGATATCCTATCTCTTTGCCACCAACACCAATATCACCGGCAGGGACATCTGTCTCAGGACCAATCATTTTCCAAAGCTCCAGCATAAACGACTGACAAAAACGCATAATCTCTCCATCAGACTTTCCTTTTGGATCAAAATCCGATCCCCCTTTTGCACCACCCATAGGCAGGCTGGTAAGGCTGTTTTTGAAAATCTGCTCAAAACCTAAAAATTTTAATATGCTGAGATTTACACTAGGGTGAAAACGTAACCCGCCTTTATATGGACCTATCGCTCCATTAAACTGAATTCTATAACCACGGTTTACCTTAACTTCATTCTTGTCTGTTACCCAAGGCACTTTAAACAGCAGCACACGGTCAGGCTCAATGATGCGCTCTACAATACCGGCAGCCTCAAATTGAGGATTGTCATTAACAATGTCTTCTATTGATTCAAGAACTTCGTGAACAGCCTGTAAGTACTCGACTTCACCAGGATTTCTCTTCTCGAGATCATTCATTATTTTATCTACATTCATATCTCTTACTGTATAAAAAATTTATGTATCTTTCTGTCAATGCAAAAATAGCACCTTTCTACCGGGCACTAAACTTTTTCATCTCCTGATTTTCAATCATTTCCCTTGATACTTATCATCCGCATTGTTGAGACATATCAATATTAATGAAGTTTTAGATCAATATGATAAAATTGTGTATTTTTGCAATTCTTTTTACAGAGAGAAAATTTTTTAAGCTTACTATTAATCAATGATATGATGAGCAAAAATCCCGGAAAAGTTGTCAACATCATCGAAAGTCTTAACGAAAGGACCAAGGAGCTTGACTGTTTATATCAGATTGATGAAGTACTACGAGACTCCTCTGTTGAAATTGATTCAGTATTTAGCGCGATAACGCGAATCATACCGAAAGCTTATCGATATCCCGACATTTGCAAAGCCCGGATCATCTATCAAAACCAGGTGTATGAAGATGAACCGTTTAACCGTACAACGCTCAAACAGAGTGCTGTTATCAGGGTGGAAGAGACGGAAGTGGGTGAACTTCAGGTCTTCTATATTAAACCCATTACCAATGAAAAGGGGATATTTCTTTCTGAAGAACAGAAATTACTCAACACTATCAGTGCAAAAATCAGCGGTTTTCTTTTACTGAAAAGGTTGAAACATGTTGTAAACGAAGGGCACACCAGGAAGACTACTACTAACAAAGATCTATCCTTTAAAACATGGCTTACACAGTTTGGTCTGAAAGAGGAGCAAGTAGAAGCATCCATTAAAATACATATAGATTTCAAAAAAGGGGAGACTATATGCAAGCAAGGCGCTATCAGTTCTTATATCATGATACTTACAGCCGGTTATGCAAAAGCATATCTCGAAAGTAACCAAGAAAAAAACCTGAACTTCAAAATCATCAAGCCATTCGATTTTATCGGACTCAGCTCACTATACGGTACAGAGTTATATCAGTTTTCTGCATCAACCATCACACGATGTTCTATTTACTTGATTGACAAAGAGTTGTTTTTAAAATTACTTACAGAGAACCCTGTTTTTAATGAAAATATAATACAATGGTATTGTCGTTTCTCCGGATTGCTGTTTCACCGTTTACACTGCATTGCCAACAAACAAGCGCCAGGGCGCATTGCTGATGTATTACACTATCTGTCAGCAACGGTATTTGATTCATTATTCATTCCTGCATCCATTACCCGCAGAGACATTGCTGAACTGGCAGGCATGTCGACCGAGAGTGCTGTTAGAATACTCTCAGAACTTAAGAGCGATGGGATTATCGCTCCCAGCAAAATGGGTATTGAATTATGTAAACCCGAAATAATTAAAAGGATTTCACTTGCCGGTTAAGCCCGGTTTATAAACCACTCCCCTGTTGGTTTTACCATCAATCTTAATCTGCAGTGGTTTCTCAAACCTGATATGCCTAACATATTCGTTTTCAAATACTGCCTTTTGTTGTTGAAGAAACTCAATATCATAATAACCATCATCAAGAAACGGGTTAATAGTAAAATACCCTACATGGAAAGAGGTAAGGTTTTGAAAGAAGTGAGTTCCCTGGCTGGGATCGATACGATAATCCTTCAGTCCTGACTCAACAATAAGTCTTGCAGCAGAAATCTGAGGCCATTTCACGGGAATACCGAGCCATGGGTCACTCGAGCCCCAACGTCCCGGTCCGACAAGAATATAGTTCTCTTTCTTTTCAATAAATTCCTTGTTGATCGCTTCAACCATTTCAACCATGACCGGTGTTTTCGCAGCATCAAATACATCGGGTTTAATATACACAATATCATACAATCCCTCAATGGATCCGTTCCCTAAAGCAGAATCAGAGAAAATAATCACCTCCTCTTTCTCAAGCTCTCCGATAGTGGTCACATCAGCCTCCTGGTGCTCAACGATAGGCCTTATTTGCAAGAAGCTGAAAATATCCGGTTTGTCATCAGGGTTGTCGAGGCAAACGGCAAATTCAATTTCTATAGGATTACTCATTGCTTTGGTGCCGATATTGAGTACATCATTCAGGATATCGGCCAATGGAAATTTTTTATGTTTAAGAATACTGGAGAAGGTAAGCACCCGTTTGCCGTCGATATAAGTCCCTTCCCGTAACATATTATTTTGCAAATCATACACAGAAGATATTTTTCGCAATACGCCATCTTTATCGGCTTCTTCGATACGCAGTTTCAGCAGGTTCACCGCATCATTGGTAGATGGTTTAAAACTATCTTTCTGCAGAGAGAGCGCATAAAAATTCTTTTGTGTTTCACGCAAAGCACTTTGAGGAGTAGCGAGTTGTATAATCCGCTCAGGATGTTTTGGTGAGAAACGCAAAGCAACACCACCATCCACAATATGTTTTCCTAATCCCAATGCAATATTGGCGATACCATCCTCACTTTTTTCGGGGGCAATCGGATAAAAGTTCAACGAGCGTGCCACTCCTGAGAAGGTAGGATAGAAACGGTTGCCATGAGCATACCCGGTCACCTCCTGCAAGACCACAGCCATTTTCTCTTCGTCGATCACATTATGAGTGGCCTCCATATATGCCTTGGAACTGTTATAGTAAACAGAGGCATATACACTTTTAATAGCATGGCTGAGCATCTCAATCATCACCCTTTCATTCCCCTCAATCTTGGGAATCATATAGGTAGAATAAATCCCTGCAAAAGGCTGATAATGTGAATCTTCCAGCAAACTAGACGACCTCACTGCAATCGGATTCTTTATCACACTGATAAAGGTCAATAAGTCCTCATGAATGCGAAAAGGCAATCTGGCATTGATAAAAACATTCAAAATATCTTCATCTTGCTGATTGGATAAGGCAAAATCATACAGATTGTTTTCTTCCATAAACTCATCGAAAACATCGGTTGTAAGCACCACAGTACGTGGAATCGTGATCACAATACCTGGATATTTATCCATGATATTATAATCTTTCAGCAACAAATCAACAAAAGCGAGCCCACGCGCCTTACCGCCTATCGACCCTTCACCGATACGAGTAAATATCAGGTACTCATCGAACCGTTCACGATAAAACTCAGCAATCACCCCGCGTCCTTTTGTCCTTCTAAAGCTGGCAATGGTATCGAACAAAAACCGGCGCACCTCATCCAGGTCTTCAAAGTCTTCATAGGTTAACTGTTTAAACAATTGCGCCAACGGAAAAAGTGCCCTTGCATTCAACCATTTCGAAAAATGATTTCTCTTAATATGATAATGCAGTGTTTTATCAGGGATTTGAAAAAGCTTCTGCTGCAACGACTGCAGGTCGGAAGCACGGTCTATCTCTTCAAGGGTCTCGGGATCCTCAAAAACAAAATCGCCGAAAGCAAAATATTTGATGATAAAATTTCTTAGTTCTAAGGAGAGTGTTTTAGAGTTTTTATTCAGATATCCTACTTCAAGATCGCTTTTTGCGATCTCTTCGTTTTCAACATCCGACGATTGCAATAAAATAGGCATTAAACGATAATCAGCTTTTATTTTCTCTGCCAAACGGATGCCCGCTTTTTTATCCATCTTCCCTTGACGCTGATACGCAATATCTGAAATGATACCCAACAGATTATGCTTGTATTTAATATAGAGCTTCAGTGCTTCCTCATAATTGGTTGCCAGCAATATTTTTGGCCGCCCCCGCATACGCAACATCTTCTTGTGCTCATTAAGCCCCTCCTGCATAAACTCCTTCGATTGATTGAAAATGATCTTGTAAATATTCGGCAGGTAACTTGAATAAAATCTTATAGAGTCTTCTACCAATAAAATTGTTTGCACTCCAACATTCTCTACATCACTCTCCACATTCATCGTATCCTCAACCAGCTTTATGATAGCCAGTAACAGATCGGCATTCCCTAACCAGCAAAAAACATAGTCGATGATGGCAGAATCGATGGTGTCTAATTTTATCGATACTTCTCGCGAGAAAGGGGTTAATACAACAATAGGAATATGAGGATTGTCAAATTTTAATTTTTTCGAAAGCTCAAACGGATCCATATCGTGAACACTAAGCATATTGATTATCAAATCTATATGATCATTTTTCAATACCGAAAAAGCTTCCTCTGCCGATGACACCTGGATAAACTGCGGCGGATAGCGCAGGTTCAATGAAACATACTCGTTAAAGATCTGCTCATCAATCCGCCCATCTTCTTCCAACATAAAGGCATCATAATTACTGCATAATAGCAGCACTTTATTGATGCGTTTCTTCATTAACTGACTAAAAGATGGGTCAGCAAAGTAATACTGCTTCTTTATTCGTTCTATCTTCTCATGATCAGCCATGCAAATTGATATAAAGTGGTTTCATAAAAGCAAAGATAATTATTTGCCACGCATTATATGCATTCTACCGATAACTTATTCGGG
>JAVVFR010000063.1:0-7696 GCA_032250595.1 Bacteroidales bacterium
CCTGCCAGTCAGGATGAATCAGATTTGCTCGGCGACTCACCCCGACAGGTCGGGGGTTTTGGGTGTAATGATCATTTATCCGGATAACAATAAAATAAAAATAACAAAATGGTCTTTATTAATGTTGCTATTACTATATTAGTGGTGTCATCAGGCTTATGTATTGTAAAACAAAGAAAAGCGAATATTTGAGTTAATTGAGATACACCCTTCTTAATTTAGAATCATTATAAATTATTTGCTAATGTATTGTCAATTACAAAATTTGCAATAAAAACCGATAATGGGAAATAGCAAAACCATCAAAAAAAAAGATTGTCCTCCACAACTATATGAATTTCTCTATATTTTCATTAATTTCGCATCATCATGTACAATTAACTAATGTAGTAAGAAACATAAAACAGATATGGCAAAGATTAAAGGTGCAATAGTTGTAGACATTGAGAAGTGCAAGGGGTGTTCAGTATGCATGCCTTCATGTCCTCAGGATGTCATTCAACTGGCAAAAGAAGTAAATGGTAAGGGTTACCATTATGCTTATATGGAACAACCTGATGAATGTACGGGGTGCATGAATTGCGCCATAGTATGTCCTGATGGTGTTATTTCTGTCTATCGTGTAAAGATAGATTCATAGTTAACAAAAGAAAAGATATTTATACATGGCAAAGGAATTAAAATTAATGAAAGGCAACGAAGCAATAGCAGAAGCAGCTATACTTGCCGGTGTTGATGGTTACTTTGGATACCCAATCACTCCACAGTCGGAAGTATTGGAGTATCTGATGTCAGAGAAACCTCATGAACGTACCGGGATGGTTGTTTTACAAGCTGAGAGTGAAGTTGCAGCTATCAACATGTTGTACGGCGGTGCATCATGTGGTAAAAAGGTGATGACTTCATCATCAAGTCCGGGAATTAGTTTAAAACAGGAGGGCATCTCCTATATGGCGGGAGCTGAGCTTCCATGTCTTATACTTAACGTAGTAAGGGGAGGCCCCGGTTTAGGGACTATACAACCGGCTCAGAGTGATTATTTTCAAAGCGTAAAAGGTGGCGGGCACGGTGATTACCGTTTGTTTGTGCTTGCTCCGGCTTCTGTACAGGAGATGGCAGATTTTGTTGATCTGGGATTGACTATGTCCTTTAAATATCGCACTCCTGCGATGATACTCTCAGACGGGGTCATCGGGCAGATGATGGAGAAAGTGCTCCTGCCGGAACAAAAAGCACGATGGACAGACAAAGAGATAATAGCTATGTCGCCCTGGGCAACAACCGGAAAAACAAAAGAGCGCGAACGCAATATTATAACCTCCCTTAATCTCCAATCCGACAAACAAGAACAACACGTATTGCATCTTCAGAAGAAGTATGAAAGTATGCAAAAGGATGTGATTTTTGAAGAGATACAGTGTGATGATGCAGAATATTTGCTGGTAGCCTACGGTTCCAGCGCCAGGATATGCCAAAAAGCAGTCACTATTGCCAGGTCAGAAGGGATAAAAGTGGGGCTCTTCCGGCCTATTACTTTATACCCTTTTGCAGGGAAAACACTAAACTCTTATGCTGACAGGGTAAAAGGGATGCTTGCCGTTGAGATGAGCTTAGGCCAGCTAGTGGAAGATGTAAAGCTGAGTGTAGAGGGTAAGTGTAAGGTTGACCACTACGGAAGAGTTGGAGGTATGGTTCACTCTCCTGAGGAAGTGGTTAGCGCATTGAAAAATCAAATTATAGGAGGATAAATTATGGATGTAAAAGATATAATAAAAAGCGAGAATCTGGTTTATAAGAAAACCAGCCTCCTGACCGACAAAACCTTGTCGTACTGTCCGGGATGTGGCCATGGCACATTTCATCGATTGATCATGGAGGTTATTGAAGAGATGGACGCACAGAACGAGACTATAGGCGTTGCCCCGGTGGGTTGCTCTGTATTGGCTTATGAGTTTATGGATATTGATATGCAACAGGCTGCCCACGGCCGTGCTCCTGCACTGGCCACTGCAATCAGCCGCCTTATGCCCAACAACCTGGTATTTACCTATCAGGGTGATGGAGACCTGGCTGCTATCGGTACAGCAGAGACGATCCATGCATGTAACAGAGGGGAGACCTTTACTATCTTTTTTGTGAATAATGGTATTTATGGTATGACAGGTGGACAAATGGCACCTACAACGCTCAAAGGGATGTTAACCTCTACATCACCCTACGGAAGAGATATTAAAATGATGGGTAACCCATTGAAAATCACTGAGTTGGTAGCTCAATTGCCGGGAACACAATATGTTACACGGCAATCGGTGCATACCCCACGGAATGTCAGAAAGACTAAAAAAGCCATCCGTGAAGCTTTTCGTGTGCAACAAGAGAAAAAAGGCATCTCTTTTGTTGAGGTCGTCTCCAACTGTAACTCAGGATGGAAACTCCCACCGGTAAAAGCCAATGAATGGATGGAAGAAAATATGTTCCCGTTCTTCCCACTTGGCGATATCAAAGTAAACGGAGCATTGGTATAATGTTAACAAAAAAAACTCTAATAATATGACAGAAGAAATCATCATTGCCGGATTTGGCGGACAAGGAGTGCTCTCCATGGGAAAAATCCTTGCCTATTCCGGTATTATGCAAGACCAGGAAGTTAGCTGGATGCCTTCGTATGGCCCTGAAATGCGTGGGGGAACCGCTAATGTCACCGTAATACTCTCCGATGATCGTATCAGCTCTCCTATTCTTACAGCTTTTGATACAGCAATCATCCTTAACCAACAATCCATGGATAAGTTTGAAAGTGCAGTAAAACCCGGTGGACTATTGCTCTACGACCCCAACGGTATTACCCGGCATCCTGAACGAAAAGATATTGACATATATCAAATTGAAGGTGCTGCGGAAGCCACAAAACTTGGAAACACAAAAACATTCAATATGATCGTATTGGGTGCTTTCCTGAAAATTAAACCCATCGTGCAACTCGAAAATGTAGAAAAAGGCCTTAAAAAATCGTTGCCCGAAAGGCATCATAAACTTATACCTATGAACATTCAAGGTATACAAGTTGGCCTTAATGCCGTGAAAGAGGTACATAAAAATTAAACCTGTCGGAATACTATTTCAGTAAAAAAAAGAAGAGGTTGAGCAAACTCAACCTCTTTTTTTTTATTGTATAATGTTGTATAACTTCTTAAGGGTTTCTCAAAACAGTAACGGTTCCACTCTCTTCACGTTCTTCAAAATAAGTCTTATACTGAAGCACCCAATAATAAACCCCGTCGGCATTGGATTCAGCTGCCCAATTATTCTGATAATTTTCTGTTTCAAACACTTTTTTACCCCAACGGTTATATATAATTAACCTGGATTGTTTTAGTCTTTCAATATTTTCAATAAAAAACACATCATTTTTTCCATCTCCGTTTGGAGTAATAATATTAGGAACGACAATTTCATCAATAACGACAATAACTTTACGTTGTGTAGTATCGGCACATCCTTTATCGGTAGATACAATAAGAGTCACATAAAACTCTCCGTCGGTAGTAAAAACATGACTCGGATTTTGCAGGGTAGAGGTATTATCCGAAGAGCCCGGGTCATCAAAATCCCATTGCCAAAACTGAGGATTAATTGAGAGATCATTAAACTGAATAAAAGGGTTTGAGAAAGAGACCACATCAGGGATTGCCATAAATGCCGCAGTAGGGGAAGGAAAAGCATTGATCAGATTAGGGATAGTAAATTCACCTTTACAACCAAATGCTGTCTCTCCATAAAGAGATACATCATAGGTGCCCGGTTGTGTATACACATGCACAGGACTGCTTACCGTAGAGGTATTACCATCACCAAAATCCCATAAAAAGTTGGCATTCGATGGTGTTGAACCATTAGAGAAAGAGACCTCCAGGGGCACACACCCTTCATTGATATCAAAACCATAACTAATAACCGGGTTTTCGTTTACAACAATGGTAATCTTTTTTGTATTTGAGTTACATGATTTTTCAGACACTTCAAGAGACATTGTATAAGAGCCTTTCGATGGGAAATTAATCACATGCGGGCCCTGGCCGGTATACGGTGTAGATTCCAATAGCCAGTTGTATGTGGCAGCAGGGGTTGCATTGCCGGTATAGGTAAACGTAACATCATCTCCGGCACAGATACTTGAATCTGAAACAGTAAACTCAGGAGTAGGTATAGGATTTACCGTAATATACACTGAGTCTTTAGCAAAATCATACGTAGCAGTATCCACGATAGTGATATAGTACCACCCAGTGATGGTGGGCGTATAATAGCCTAAATTTTTGACATTCCCTAAAACCATACCGGTAGGGTCTGTCCAGGTATATATCGCATTGGTATCCGGACAGGCGATCTCTACTTCATCAATACCCCAGGCATCCCATCCTGCACTACTGTTGGAGAGTTGTGCCCACCTGAATTTAGTATTATTTGATATAGCGGCCGTAGGCACCGGACAGCTATATTTATGCCAATAATATAATGAATGGTTTTGTTGGTTAGCAATTCCGGAAGAAGGAGTCCAATATCCTCCGGTTCCAGGGGTGTTGGTAATATATGGTGGATTAACACTGTTTACACCCACAGGGTCAAGATCCGGTCCGGGAAAGTCTGTCCAACTTCCTCCGTTATTAGTACTATACTGCAGATGCACCCCTTCATTGGGAAGGTCGGGGTCTTCACAAGGCCCGGATCCTTGCACCAATCCATACCTCATATAAAACTCTACTGTACAGTTACCTAGTGAAACATTATAGTTATTAGTCTCCAGGGTACGAATTGGAGAGGCTGTAGTACCAACCCATGCATGCCACGAATCAGGGCCGGGGCCACATGGATTCGTAAAAACAGGGTTCGCAGCCGTTGAACTCCATCCAAAACCCAATGTCTGATTGTTGAAATTGTTATTCATCAAATAGTTACACTGTCCGTGAGAGGTAAAATGAACCTGTTGTCCTTCACATACCGTCTTTGGAACAGCATATGCCTTTATCTCACACTGAGCAACAGCAAACAATGGCAACAGTATCGTCATTATACTTGCCAACCACAATGCACGCACTCTCTTAGTAATTAATATCTTCTTCATTATCATTTTGTTTTTATAAATTATTCATCGTATTTGTCTAATGTAATATTGTCTATCTTAAAAGCAGTTAGCTCAGGGATTCCCTCCTTGTCTGTAAACCTTACAAACAGTTGGAGAGACTGGTCTGTAAAAACACCACAACTACCCTCCAAATCATCATTGGGCGCAAGCAAGAAGGTACGTTTTAACTCATCAACCCCCGATGCCTCTGCCTCCTTGCCATCATACCATAAAGCAACATCGAAAGCTATCGATACATTATGTTCTGTATGATTAACCACCTTCAGCAGTATCAACTCCTGTGATATACCATTCTGCTCATCTATACAAGTGCTTTTTTTGTAGAAGAGACTCATGTCAATACGTTCAACATAAGAAGTCCATTCACCGCTAACATCAGCAACGGCAATCTGGCCCCCCTGTCCTTTTGCAAAAGGCAAGAAAGTGATAAGTAAAGTAACTATAAATATCGATTTCATTTTTTTCATTATTTCTTGTTTTTGTTATCGTTGAATAAAACTATATAACTTTTTGTACTCCTTATGACTGTATAACCAATACATGGTTTAAGAACATGTAGTAATTTAGAATTCAATATTAAAACAAACTATATTATATTGTTTATCTGACTGTTAAACGATTTTATTATTTAGAAAGATAAAAAAAATACACACGTGAATAGACCTCTTTCTTTCTCAAACGCCATAGTAACAGGCCACGGCTGAACAAAAATACAACAAAAGCCAACCAAAGACTGTGATTATCAAAAAAATCTTTCGTCAGATAAAAAACAGGAAAAAACAACCCCAAAGCAGCAATCAACATTGAGTTTCTCATGGCCTTTGATGCTGTTGCCCCAATATATATCCCGTCCCAGATAAATGCAGCAAAACTGATCAACGGAACAATGGCAATCCAAAAATAGTAGGTTGAAGCCATATCAATAATATACTGAACATCGGTTATAACCATTACAATAGGCTCGGCAAAGAAAATAAAGATTAAAGAAAAAGCAACACTTATCAGTGCCCCAATAAGAAGCAATCTTTTAGCGATTATCTTCAGCAGCCTGCTGCTTTTCATTCCAATCACACGTCCGGTCAATGCTTCCCCGGCATAAGCAAAGCCATCAACAAAATGGGAGAAGAAAAGAAAGAACTGAAACAATACAGTATTAACGGCGAGTATGGTAGTTCCAAAATAGTGACCCGACGCCCAGGTAAAGAATGTAAGCACCAGGACTAACAGAAATGTCCGAATAAAAATATCGAAATTAATAGACAAAAACTTCCGCATGGCATCACGCAACAAAATTTTTCTTGTGCTGATGATTTTAATATAATTACGATACCTGATAAAGAAAAGCAGCAACGCTAAAATTAATCCGATATATTGTGCAATTACCGTTCCCATTGCCACCCCTTCAGTTTTCATGCCAACAACATATACAAAAAAGAAATTGGCTGCTACATTCACTATACTCAACACAATTGTTACCACTGTTGGGAAAACACTATTCTGCATACCAATAAACCACCCGTTCAGCACCAAAAGCATCATGGTTGCAGGAGCTGCCCAAATTCGTATTCTGAAATAGATAATTGCTTCGGCTTTCTCTGCTTCCGGCATATCGAAGGCCCAAAAGCTCAACTGCTCAATAGGCCATTGAAGCATAATTAACAGCAGTGCTATCACCAATCCAAAAAATGTTGCACGTCCCAGCACTAAAGAGGCTTCAGTATGGTCGGCCTTCCCAAAAGCCTGTGCTGCTAATCCGGTTGTACCCATGCGCAAGAATCCGAAATTCCAGTAGATAAAACTAAAGATCATTCCTCCCACTGCTATTGCAGCAAGATACTTTACAGATCCCATATGCCCCATAATAGCCACGTCGATCATGCCTGCCAATGGCACTGATACATTGCTGAGGATATTGGGAACAGCAAGCCTTAATATCTCTCTGTTGATCTTCACAGCAGCAAAATTAATCCCATTTCAGACAAAAAAAAATTGATGCTGAACAACAGCGTAGCAATTTTGTTGTATAGGCAAACTAAAACAAACAGAGAGTAATGAGAAAAAATATTTTATCCATTTTATTAATAACGGCTGCAGTCATAGGCTTCGCTTTTGTTATTGCACCGGATTCAAAAACAGATGATATGAAAGAGAAAAAGGAGATATTCGATATTGCAGTCACCACCATTGATGGCGATTCCATAACGATGGAAAATTTCAAAGGGAAAAAACTGATGATTGTTAATGTAGCCTCAAAATGTGGTTACACAAAGCAATATGAAGGATTGCAAAAGTTATATGAAAAGTATGGCGGTGAGGAGTTTGAAATTATTGGGTTCCCAGCTAATAACTTTATGAATCAAGAACCCGGCACAAATGAGGAGATCAAGGAGTTTTGTTCACTCAACTACAACGTAACTTTCCCTATGATGGCAAAAATAAGTGTTAAAGGGAAAGACAAACATCCACTCTATCAATGGTTTACCACAAAGACACTAAATGGAGCAGCAGACTCAAAAGTAAAATGGAATTTTCAGAAATACTTTGTAGATGCAT
>JAVVFR010000064.1:0-7694 GCA_032250595.1 Bacteroidales bacterium
TCTAAGATAATTAACAATGAAACGGTATCTCTTTTTTATCCTATGCTTTTCGGGCACTCCGTTTGTAAATGCCCAGGTATTTCATGGTGGCCTGATGGGGGGGATAGGAGTTGCAGAGATCAGTGGCGATCAGGTATGGGGGCCCAATAAACCCGGGATCTATATCGGCAGTTTCATAAATACCGGATGGGATAAAAGGTCAACTTTTCAGTTTGAAATGGCCTATATCCAGAAAGGGAGCTTGAAGTCTCCCAATCCTAATACAGGAGATTACGACACCTATAAGCTAAAGTTAAATTATGTAGAGTTGCTCGCTAACTATCGATATAAATATAAACCCAGGATAATGTTTGAAGGGGGACTCTCCTTAGGGTTTTTGATAAAACACACTGAGGAACTCAATGGGCTCGACATAGAGGACGACAGAAAATGGTCGCCGGTTGACTTTTGTGGCAACATCGGGATACTATTTATCTTGTCCGACAAACTCCACTTAAACTGTCGATACTCTAACTCATTGATCAGAGTAAGGCCTCATAAATCAGGGCAAGTGTATCGATTGAACAGAGGGGAATACAATGAAGTACTTAGTTTCACGGTAATGTATGTAATCAGAGCATTTAAATAATGAATGACATAAAACTATCAATAGGCATTACCGGGGCCAGCGGTTCGATCTATGCAAAACGTTTGTTGAAAAAACTACAATCGTTGCAGATAGATCCCGAAAAAGTAGCAGTTATTTTTTCTGATACAGCAAAGCAGGTGTGGGAGTATGAACTGGGACAAAAAGTACCTTTGGATCTGCCTTTTCAGACTTTTGACAACAGCAATCTTTTTGCTCCACCATCCTCAGGATCCTCAGGGTACAACACCATGATTATTATTCCCTGCTCAATGGGGACCCTGGGCCGAATAGTGGCAGGAACAGCCAATGATCTTATCAGCAGGTCAGCTGATGTTATGATCAAAGAGAGAAAGAAATTGATAATTGTTGCCCGAGAGATGCCCTATAGCCTTATTCATCTGAAAAATATGGAGCAAATTACTTTGGCGGGAGGTATTATCATTCCTGCATCGCCATCATTTTACTCAAAACCACGAACCATTGAAGCTATTATTGATACCGTAGTTGATAAAACATTACAACTTGCCGGTTATCACTTCTCTTCATTTTCCTGGGGGAAAGAGTGATCTTTATATTCAACAAATCTTATGTTGTTCATCAATTTATTATAACCGACACTTTTTATTACACTTTTCTTAAATAAGCTATTGAATTCCTCTTTGGTAAGATCTTTCCATTGTATATGCAATAATTGATCTGACGGCAAGAAACGAGGTTCACTATGTCTCTTTAAACGGTTGTTATAAGGACAAACGAGTTGGCATATATCACATCCGTAGATATACCCGGCCATTTTCCCATGCATTGAGCCGGGTATCTCCGACCTGTTCACAGAGTTTTGATAGGTAATACAACGATTGGCATCCAACAGAAAAGGGGCATTCAGGGCACCTGTCGGACATGCTTCTATACAACGATTACAGTCGCCACAATAAGGTGTTGTTACAGTGTCATCCACAGGCAGTTGCAGTGAAGTGAATATCTCGGTCAAGAAAAGAAAAGAGCCATATTCAGGGTTTATCAGGGTGCAATTTTTACCTATCCATCCCAAACCGGCTCTAACAGCAGCAGCACGTTCAAAAACAGGAGCACTATCGACAAAGACTCTGGAAGAAGATTCAGGATGCAGGGTTTTGATCAGTGCCACAATGTTCTTTGCTTTATCTTTTAAAACTTTGTGGTAATCTTCACCATAAGCATACATTGAGATACGAATACCAGAAGATGATTCTACCGGCGGATGATAATAATTAAACCCCAGTGATATTACAGATTGTGTCTCCGGAAACAGTTCCTTAGGGCTGAAACGTTTTGTAATATTTCGTTTCATATAATGCATATCAGCATGATAATTATTTTTAAGCCATGACACATATGCATTATTCTGATCCTCAAAGGGTTGATTTCCTGTAATTCCTATTATAGAAAATCCCAGTTCTTTAGCAAGCGATTTTATTTTAATGGCTGTATCAGTCATAAGATTTTGTGCCATTGCAGCTATTAAAAAAGTTTTCCTTGTTGCTCGCCGGGTATTTTGCCGATATGCCGGAATGCTTTCTCTGTGGCTTCTCTTCCTCTGGGAGTACGTACCAGAAATCCTTCCTGTATTAAAAACGGCTCATACACCTCTTCAATGGTACCGGCATCTTCACCCACAGAAGTAGCAATAGTAGTGAGGCCTACGGGGCCTCCCTTATATTTATTAATGATCGCTTCAATGATACGGTTATCCATCTCATCGAGGCCATTTTTATCCACTTGCAAGGCATCAAGTGCCATATCTACGATATCCATTCTTATATTTCCATCACCTTTCACCTGAGCGAAGTCTCTCACACGACGCAGCAACAGATTAGTGATACGAGGGGTTCCTCTGCTTCGGCGGGCTATTTCAAAAGCAGCGTCATCATCAACAGGCACCTTAAGAAGGTGAGCAGAACGGCAGACAATACCTTTCAATGTATCAGCATTATAATAGTTAAGCCGTGCATTGATACCAAATCGCGACCGGAGCGGAGCGGTGAGGAGTCCGGAACGCGTTGTAGCCCCTATCAGGGTAAATGGGGCAATATCTATTTGCACCGACCGGGCATTGGGGCCGGATTCCAGCATAATATCAATACGAAAATCCTCCATTGCTGAATACAGATACTCTTCTATCACAGGAGAGAGACGGTGTATCTCGTCAATAAAAAGCACATCATTCTCTTCCAGGTTCGTAAGCAATCCTGCGAGGTCGCCGGGCTTATCCAGGACAGGGCCGGAGGTGACTTTGATACTGACACCCAGTTCGCTGGCAATAATATGTGACAAAGTAGTTTTACCCAGACCCGGAGGGCCATGAAGCAATACGTGATCAAGTGCTTCAACACGCTGCCGGGCAGCTGTTACAAAGACTTTGAGATTTTCAATAACTTTTTGCTGTCCTTGAAAATCATCAAAATAAATCGGACGTAGTGCTTTCTCAAATTCCCTCTCGGCTTGTGTAAGCCGACTGACATCTGCATCCAGGTTTGGGTTCATAACATTATCAGATTTTTACAAAGATAATGCTTTTTAAGTTACTATTATAGTACGCCTAATGTCCGAAATTATCAACGCATCATCACTACTTTAAACAAGCCGCTTACACCTTTGATCCGGACAAAGTACAAGCCGGATGGCATATCAGTTATGTCGATAGTTTGAACCGTTTCCCCATTAATCAGTTCCACTGTTTTCAACACACGTCCTTTAGCATCAAGGATATCCAGATTTTTCCGGTCATCTGTAATCCTTTGCGAAAGCACTACAACAAACGACCCCTTGCTTGGATTGGGAAATATTCTTACTTCATCAGAAAGGCCGGCATTATCAAGGCCGGGGTTCGGGTCAAAAGTAACATGTATCGTATCACTGCCCGGACAATTGTTGTTATCTGTTACCCTGACCCAAACGGTTTTTGTGCCAATGCCTACACCTGTTGAATCGATGATTATCGATTGTGTAGTTAGCCCTGTACTCCATACATAACTGTTAAACCCGGGTCCTGCATCCAGGGTAAGGCTAATCCCCGGTGTAACAGCAGTATCGTTGCCAATAAACACATAAGGAGCAGGATGTATTGTTATATCCACCTTCGGTGACATAGTGGAACAACCAACCGTATCATTTACTTGTACACGGTAGCCACCTGAAAGCGTTGCATTATACACAGTGTTCGTTGCTCCGGGTATAATAACTCCATCACGATACCATTGGCATGTATAATTAGGATTTGTAGTAACCATCATTGGTATTATATCACCCTCACAGCCTACGGGTGGTGCCATCAATGTAATATGGGCAGTGGGTTTAGGAACGACCTCTACAGAGATATCCAGGGTATCGTAGTTCGGACAGTCACTATTGTCAAGAACCGTTACTATTCGATATATTGTGTTAACATTGGGAGTAACGTAAAATCCAAATGATGAACTGGTGATATTGGTAATAGAAAAATTATTCATTCCATGCTCCACGAAGATATCCCATGGAGGAATACCTGCCAGGGTGCCATCGATAAACACACTATCTCCGGCACAGGAGTAGTAGGTCTGTGAACTGGGTGTAAAAGAGGGAGACAGTTTAGCATATACACCATTTGATCTGAGTGTATCATTGGAATTGTTAATAGTATCCTGCCCGCTGTTCGATTCGGATATATATGCCTCAATATCAAAGAGGTTCCCCACTTGAAAATTATAAGTACCGATGGCCACTACAGCACTGTCATTAACAGGGATATTTCCTGACCAGTCACACTCCTGCTGTGGAATATTATCTACCGACCAGTTGATCTTAGCACCGGTAAGCTGATTCGGGCCCAGGTTTTTAAGCCAAGCTAAAACAGTTAAATTACCGCCACATAAGGAGTCATCAACATTTTCAAACCCCAGCAAAGCGGCATCGGTGGGTGCACCGAGAGATTGGTTCCATGTTGCAGTGATCTCCGCTTGTGTCAATGCACGGTTATAGATCCTGAATTCATCCATCAGTCCACTCAGGTTACTGTTTGTGCCATAGGCCCCCACTTTAAAACCGGTACCTGAGATGTTGATACTACCGGAAACAGAAACTGTACTCACCAACACTCCATCGACATAGCCTTTCAATTGTGATGTAGTGGCATCGTATACGACATGGTTCATCTTAGGGGCTGCTACTGCTCCACCGGTAAGCAGTAAATCGGTCAATCCATCACCCCTGACCATCCAATTATTGGCAGCGGCCACACCATTGGTGAAACACCTGAAAGAGTTGGCAGAATTATCGCCCCAAATATACCAAAGTGTTGAGCTAGGGGCAATATTACTTGTCCAGAAAGCGATAGTAAAACTTCCACTGAGGCTTGTCGCCCAACCTGTATTAACATAATCGGAACCACCTGATGTACCCGTACCTACCAGTGCTGTACCGGAAAGGCCTGTTGACCCTATAGTTAACCCTGAACCAACAATAGTAGCAGGGTTAGTACCCACGGGATTTGTGGCATGGTTTATCACAGTTGGCCCGGGAGCGTCAAATTTATAATAGAGCAATTCAGGGATCTGTGCGTTTGCTCCGAAATTTATAAAAAGGGAAAAAATCGTTAAAAGAAAAATTGCATAAACTTTTTTCATGATAACTCCTTGGTTTAATTTATAATGCCGTTAAAATTAATAAAAAAAAAGTTGTATTACAATAATTGCCGAAAAAAATTATTAATGAATCATATAAGGAAAAAAACCAACTTAACGTAAGAAATAGCACATATAATATCTTTCAGGAACACCAGCATGAAAGCGCATTTTAATACCGTTCTGGTTCCATGGCTCTTTTGAAAGATAAAACAAGAAACACCGTGTTTCATTGATACCATTATTTTATTATTTTAGCATAAAAAAAGAGATGGAAAACTTCGTACTGCACAATCCCGTCAAGTTGCATTTCGGGAAGAACGTAACTAAAAAATTACCGGCCACTGTAAGAGAATATGGCAATCGTGTATTGCTTGTTTATGGCAGAGGCTCGATAAAGCAATCGGGATTATACGACCAAACTGTTGAACAGCTCACTGCAGCGGGCATAGAGGTTATCCCTTACGGAGGCATAAAGTCGAACCCTAAAATTGAGGATGTAAGAGAGGCTACGATAATGGGCAAAGAAAAAGATGTAACTGTTATTGTGGCTGCGGGTGGAGGCAGTGTCATTGATTCAGCCAAGGCTATTGCGGCAGGAATACTTTATGACGGCGACCCATGGGATTTCTTTGACGGCACGGCAAAGCCAATAGCTGCCCTACCTATCCTCACGATACTCACTTTGGCTGCCACAGGCACAGAGATGAACGCCAATGCAGTGATACAGAACAAAGAAGCAGGCATGAAAACCGCCCTCAAAAACCGTCATATCTATCCTGTGCACTCATTTCTGGATCCTTCCTATACTCTTACTGTTCCGGCTGACTATACAGCTTACGGTATTGTTGACCTGATGTCACATGTGCTGGAGCAATACTTCGGGAAGGGCGATGCACCATTGAGTGATCAGTTTGCAATTGCTATCCTTCAAGAAGGAATGGAAGCAGGTACCGCCTTAATGGAAAACCTGAACAACTACCTGCTGCGGGCACGTATCATGTATGCATCAACTATGGCACTCAACGGCCTGTGCAGTGCCGGAAGAAAAAATGGTGACTGGGGCGTGCATGCCATTGGACATGTGCTGTCGATGCTCTTCGACACCCCTCATGGAGCTTCCCTAAGCATCGTTTATCCTGCATGGCTTAAATTAATGAGGGAACGGATACCCGATCGCCTCAGCGAACTGATGTTCGACCTGTTTAAAACAGCTGATATAGATACCGGCATTTATAAACTTGAGCACTTCTTTACTTCCATTGGAAGCCCGGTAAGCCTGAAAGGAACTGGCATCGGGAAAAACAAACACACTATGATCCTCAACCAGATGATTAAAAATAAAGTCAATGGCAACCATCTTTCTTTAACAGAAGATAACTATCATACACTGATCCAATTGATGCAGTGAAATACAAATGATTGTTATTGAATAAATGGAGACAGAATATTATTCTCCCATAGCCGCTCTTATATCATTAATAAGCTCAGTAGTACCCGAAAAATCTTCATTGTTCTCCCTTGCCAACGCAATAGCTTTATTTGCTTCTTCTAAGGCCTTTTCATATTTTTTGGCTTTATAAAGCAGCGAAGCATAAGTGTCGTGAAGAGCATAGTAGTCATGCTTATCAACTGTTTTTCCGATGATTTGCGCTACCTTTTCTAACAAACTGACATCGTTGATAAATTTATAGCAATTCCACGCATAACTATTGATGGTATTGGCATCAAGGTCGGGATTGTGAGAAACCATGGCAATAAAACTTTCGCCGTAGCTGTTCCAATCCTGATTGATAGTGCTTATCCGCAACGATATTAGCGCTTGATAGTAGTCGTTATTGGGGAGATGCATCGACTTAATCTTTTCAGCCACAGTTTTTAACAAATCAACATCTTTGGCACGAAAAGCTTTATACACTTCAGCTTCCACGACAGCATCAATTTTTTTGTTTACCTTTTCTTTACCAAAGTTCTTTTCATATTTCTTTTGGTTTTTAATCAGAAACAGGAAACTTTTGGAGTCAAGCGATTCAACAAATCCTTCCATGATCATCCAGTTCTTACGATCGAGTAGTGCTGACTCATCGAGCTTATTAAGGTAATTTTCAGCAACAGCGACATAAGTGTTATCATACACTTTTTTTAGTTCGTTACAATAGAGCAATACGAGATCGGCATTGGACGGATCAGCTTCATATTTAGAGCGGATAGCGGCAAAGTTTCTTTGGGGGTCGAGTGCGATTTTACCCAGCACAACAAACTGCTCAGGATCCATGCTGCCGATGCCACGATGAACGATATTTCCCTTAGGGTTGAGAAAGAGATAGGAGGGATAAGCTCTGACAACATATTTGGCCGCGATATCAGGGCCTTCTCCTTTTTCCATATCAATTTTTGCATTAATAAAATTAGCATTATAGAAATCCCCT
>JAVVFR010000065.1:0-7675 GCA_032250595.1 Bacteroidales bacterium
CTCCAATATCCCTGTGGGTAATACCACTGATCAGCTGACCTATCACACTGACACTTTAAGTGCGACAATAAATCCAGGCGACAGCATGCTTTTCACCTTCAGTCAAAATATTATTCCTCCCAATGGCATCTACACCCTGGAAGTATTTACAGCCCTGCCGGGTGACGGATATATATTTAATGACACACTGTCGGCTCTCTATTTGGGTGAAAAGGAGTTTGTGATTTTCTACAAAGATAATTTTGAAGGGGATGATGATAATGGTTGGGTGTCGGAACATGCCGGTGTATGGCAACATGGAAAACCCAGTATGAATATCATCAATCATGCTTATAGTGGCACAAAAGTATGGGCTACCAGATTATACTCCAACTACACAAACAATGCCAATGCAGGAGTGCTTACACCTGCCTTTGACTTTAATGACTTACATAGCTTAACCATCCGTTTCTGGCATTGGTATGAAACCGAATATGGTGCCGATGGCGGTAATATGAAATACTCTGTTGACGGCGGGAACGTATGGCTCACCTTAGGGTATATCACTGATCCCTTGGGTGTAAACTGGTACAACCATCTGGCAAACGGAAAATACTCTTTTACCGGGTCATCAGGGGCATGGAGTTACTCTTCATACAACATCTCAGCCTATGATGATTATCCAACTCCGGTGCAATTCAAGTTTGATTTCTTTTCTAACTATTCCGGTGTATTTAATGGTTGGGCTATTGATGATTTTATGATTACCGTTGAGAAAGACTCTATTGACGCCGGGGTAATAGATATTGTGATGCCTAACAGTCCTGTTCCCGTCGGAAACCCGGTACAAGTAAGCGTAAAGATGAAAAACTTTGGAAAACAGACCCTTTCATCAGTGCCTTTGAAATACTCAATCAATGGCGGTATTTTTGTTAACGAAACCTGGACAGGGTCTTTAATGCCAGGAGCCACACTGATTTACACATTCACTGCAACATCAATATCTCCGGGCCATATGGATATTACTGCTATGACAACACTGCCGAACGACCGGTACGCATTCAATGACACCTGTAAAGTAACTATTGGAAACCCTTCCGGGATTGAACAAGGAGGGATTATCCCTGTGAATGTTTATCCTGTCCCTGCCGAAGATAAGTTATGGATTGACCTCATCCTGCCTTCGGCAATGCGAATGCAAATAAAGATATTTGATATTACGGGAAAAACTGTATTTGAAAAATATTTTGACCTGGAACAGGGAGAAAACAAAGTAATGCTTGACGTAAATGCATTGGAACAAGGATTATACTATCTGTTGATAGAAAATGAACACGTAAGGATGACAAAAAAGATAACCCTGTTGAAATAATTCTCTAGGAGTGTTTTTTATTTAGTTTTTCCCGAAAATAATTATAAGTTGCAATTTGTGAACGAATGGGGTCTCTTTCGTCCGTTGACTTATATCTGTTTTTGCCTTCGTAATCGATATATCGTGCTTTAATATTGTCATTAAGCTGGATCTGAATGATATCCATCAATTCTTTACGGTTATCCGGGTCGTCAATCGGGCATGTCACTTCGATACGATTATCGAGGTTCCTTGCCATCCAATCAGCAGAACTGATAAAATAAGCTTCTTCACCACCATTGCAAAAGATAAACAAACGGTAATGCTCAAGAAACTGATCAAGGATAGAAATGATTTCAATATTTCTATTGATCTTTTCTTTTTCAGACGGAGCCAAGACACATATTCCACGCACGATAAGCTTAATCTTTACACCTGCTTCGGCAGCTTCGACAATACTTTTTACCAAGGCATGATCCACCAGGTTGTTTAATTTAATAATAGCCCATGCCTCTTTACCTTCCAGTGCATTCTTTTTCTCTCTTTTGAGAAAACTCACAAATCGCTTACGAGTATTAAAAGGACTCACAATGAGCTTCGAGAAACGAAATGGTTTGTAATTAGACTCAAATAACTCAAAAGTTTTACCGGCCTCAGCAGCAATCTGTTTATTGGCAGTAAGCAAACAGATATCAGTATAAAGATTAGATGTATGTTCATTAAAATTCCCTGTCGACACATTGGCGAAATACTCTGTTTTTCTACCCTGACGACGCTTTATAAGGATCAACTTAGCATGGACCTTAAAACCGGGAATACTTTGAATGATCTTTACACCCTCCTCCTGTAATTTTTCTGCATAATAAATATTGATTTTCTCGTCAAACCGAGCCTGCAGCTCCATAAATACTGTAACCGATTTACCATTGCGCGCAGCGTTGATCAATGCATTCACAACCTTCGACTGGTTAGCTACCCGGTACAGGGTCATTTTTATGGACCGCACCTTAGGGTCAATAGAGACTTCACGCAAAAGGTCAATAATATATTGAAATGACTGGTATGGATAATGGAGTAAAACATCTTTGTTGCGGATAACATCCAAAATACTCTTTTTATATGACAGATCAGGATGATCGAGTGGTGGAAGAGCGGGAAACTCCAGGTCTTCGTGTCCCAGATTCGGAAAGGATATAAAGTCTTTGAAGTTATGATACCGTCCGCCCCCAATAAGATCATCATTTTTAGTAATACCTATACTTTTCATGATCAATTGGAGTAGTATTTCAGGAATATTACGGTCATATACAAATCGCAACGGAGTTCCCATTCGTCGCTGTTTCAGGCTTTCACTCATCAATTCCAGGAAACTCTTTGAAACATCGCTGTCAACATCCAACTCTGCATCACGGGTAAACTTTATGGTATAAGCCTGATAGTTCTTGTAACCAAAAATAGAAAAGATGTCATCAAGACAAAATCGGATAACATCGTCAACAATAATAATATACTTTTTATTATTTTTCTTAGGCAATATTACAAATCTGTTAACGGTAGAAGGTATTTTTACCAATGCGTAATTATCCGGTTTTTCACTGTTTACAGGTATCAGCCGTACTGCCAGATATATTGACTTGTCTCTTAATGCAGTAAAAATGTTGATATTTTTCAACATTATAGGAAAAATATGTGAGCGAATATGATCATGAAAATAGGTCCTGACGAAATGCTGTTGGCTTGCATCCATCTCATCTTCATTGATCAAACAAATATCCTTTTCTGCCAGTTGATGTATTAAAGATTCGTAAATCTTTGTAAATGCTTCCTGTTGCTGAGAAACGAGTGTGTTGATCTGTGTCAGTATCTCATCAGGAATAAAACCCAACTCATCTGTCTGCTTGAACGCTTGCATGCGTTTCACGGCAGCCACTCTCACACGGTAAAACTCATCCCTGTTGTTGGAAAAAATACCCAAAAACCTTATCCGTTCAACAAGTGGGTTGTTCTCATCAGCTGCCTCCTGCAAAACTCTTGCATTGAAATGCAACCAACTGACCTCCCTGTTTATGATAATATTTTTACCTTTCACTTTTCTTTATCATTTTTGGGAAAATTATGAAATTCTCTATCACTTTTACTGATGGTATCTCATTCCATTTTTCACAGTCAAAACTAACCGACACTGCTCCCGACGTTGGCAGCCAGTCGATTTTCTTACTGATAAACTGATTGGCCAACTGAGTAAGTTCAGGGTTGTGCCCAAATATCATTACTGTATCATGATTATCTTCAATACCATACAAGAAATCATTCAGCGACGAGACACTGGTATCATACAAGCCCTTCTCAAGAACAATATCCTCTTTCGGAAAACCTATTGTTTCAGCCACAATAAACGCTGTTTGTCTGGCTCTTTCTGCATGACTTGTTAATATAATATCAGGCTTCAAGCCAATATTGTTAAAATGCTGTGCAATAAGTTTTGTGCGCTTTTCACCCTTCCTTCGTAACGGACGTTCAACATCTAAAAGTGTCTCGTTTTGCCATGATGACTTGGCGTGCCTGATCAATATCAAGGTTTTCATTCTTCAGCAAAGTGTTGGTTATTAATAGGTTCATCTAGCTATTTTTGTTAAAACCACTTTCGAAAAAATAGCAGCAAAAGCGCCCTGTCTGTAATCATGCCATAACCAGCCGATAACACTCCAGACAAAAATGCTTGTCATCAACCGGCTTTAATAAGCAAATAACTTATATTGCGACATCAGCTCATTTACTTCCCCCTTTACTTGCCTGATGGTCTGTTCATTTTCGATATTAGCGATTACCTTATCAATAAAATCAACGATAACCGGCATAATATCCTCTTTCACACCGCGCGTGGTAATGGCAGGTGTTCCAACACGCAACCCGGAGGTAGAGAAAGGAGAGCGTGTATCGAAGGGTACCATATTTTTATTAATAGTGATATCGGCAAGCACCAGTGTATTCTCCACTTTTTTACCTGTGATATCCGGATATTTTGTTCTGAGGTCGATCAACATTGAATGGTTATCAGTACCATCAGATACCACATGATATCCTCTTTCCATAAATGCCTCAGCCATCACTTTAGCATTACGTTTCACTTGTTTAATATATTCAAGGTAGCTGTCGGACAGGGCTTCACCGAAGGCTACGGCTTTGGAGGCTATCACATGCTCGAGCGGTCCTCCTTGCTGGCCGGGGAACACAGCAAAATCAAGCACTTGCGACATCATTTTAACTTCTCCTTTTGGGGTCTTCAAACCCCATGGGTTCTCAAAATCTTCACCTATCAATATCATTCCACCACGGGGGCCTCTGAGGGTTTTATGGGTGGTAGTAGTCACTATATGACAATACGGTAAAGGATCGTTAAGGAATCCTTTGGCGATAAGGCCGGCAGGATGTGCAATATCGGCCATCAACATCGCACCTGCCTTGTCGGCAATATTACGCATACGTTCATAATCCCAATCACGGGAATAGGCAGAAGCTCCGGAGACAATAAGCTTTGGCTTATGCGTAAGGGCAAGTTGTTCCATCTCATCGTAGTCTATCAGGCCGGTGTCTTCCTTCACATGATAATGTACTGCGTTATAGGTTATTCCCGAGAGGTTTACTGGAGACCCGTGGCTCAGATGGCCTCCATGGGCAAGATCGAGGCCTAAGAAAGTGTCGCCCGGTTTCATTACTGCAAAAAAGACGGCTGCATTAGCCTGTGCCCCTGAGTGTGGCTGTACATTAGCCCATGATGCACCAAATAACGCTTTTGCACGGTCGATAGCCAACTGCTCCGTCTGATCAACAATCTGACAGCCACCATAATACCGCTTCCCGGGATAGCCCTCAGCATATTTATTGGTCAATACCGAACCCATAGCTTCCAATACCTGTAAACTCACAAAATTCTCAGATGCAATTAATTCTACACCATCCATTTGCCGTTTCTCTTCCTGTCGTATTAAATCAAAAATCTGTTTATCTCTTTCCATTATATTACTTTTTTTATTTGTTGTACAAATATAGAAAAAGGAAAGGGATTTTCCGAAAAGATACACACCGAATTTATTTTGTTGAAAAATCAGGAAAACTAATTTGCCCTGTCATTGCCTCTGTCGGTGGTTTATTGTTAGCTTTGCAACAAGAAGAGAGGATTGATGCAATGGTTGATATTTACCGGCAACGGTCAGGTTAATTGCACAAACATATTCATTTAGCGTCTTTATTGTTCTGTATAATAATAATTATCCACGTATCTTTGCCCCATGCAAGAAACAATTTTAATACTTGATTTTGGTTCACAATACACCCAGCTTATTGCCCGCAGGGTAAGAGAGTTAAATGTATACTGTGAAATACATCCTTTTAACCGGATACCTGAAATCACCGCATCGATAAAAGGGGTGATACTTTCAGGGAGTCCTTTTTCTGTGCGCGACAAAGAGTCGCCAACACCGGATCTCACTGCTATTCGTGGCCGGGTACCACTGATGGGCATATGCTATGGGGCGCAATTCATTGTGCAACACAACGGTGGCGAAGTGCTGCCAAGCAACATCAGGGAGTATGGAAGGGCGCTTCTTACCCATATCGATACCGGCAGCGAGCTGCTTGAAAATATGACAAAAGGATGCCAGGTATGGATGTCGCATGGCGATACCATCAAGAAAATGCCTGAGCACTACTCTGTCATCGCCGGTACCGATGATGTAGAGATAGCAGGTTTTAAAATTAAAGATGAGCCAACATACGGCATTCAGTTTCACCCGGAAGTGTATCACTCCACTGAAGGAAAGAAGCTTTTACACAATTTTGTCATAAACATCTGCGGATGTTCAGCCTCATGGACACCGGACTTGTTTATTGACACTACTATTAAGGCTTTACGACAAAAAATTGGCACAGATAAGGTCGTGCTGGGATTGAGTGGCGGAGTAGATTCGTCGGTTGCTGCCGTATTGCTGCATAAAGCTATTGGTAAACAGCTCCACTGTATCTTTGTTAACAATGGCCTGTTACGAAAAAATGAATTCCACGATGTTCTTGTTTCTTACAAAGATATGGGCTTAAACGTAACAGGAGTTGATGCTTCCGGGCTTTTCTATGACGCGCTAAAAGGTATCACCGATCCGGAGCAAAAACGAAAAGCTATTGGCAAAGTGTTTATCGATGTATTTGATCAAGAGGCACACCGTATCAGCAACGTCAAGTGGCTTGCACAAGGCACAATCTATCCGGATGTGATCGAATCAATATCGGTAAATGGCCCTTCGGTAACCATCAAATCTCATCATAATGTTGGGGGATTACCCGACTATATGAACCTAAAAGTGGTGGAACCTCTCAAAACCCTGTTTAAAGATGAGGTAAGAGAAGTGGGCAAAGCGATGCGCATCCCCGACAGGTTTGTGCAACGCCATCCTTTTCCAGGACCGGGGCTCGGCATTAGGATACTTGGAGATATAACACCGGAAAAAGTAAGCATCCTCCAGCATGTTGACCATATATATATCAATGCCCTGAAAGCATCAAATCTATACCATGAAGTATGGCAGGCTGCTGCTATTCTGCTCCCCGTGCAGTCGGTTGGCGTTATGGGTGATGAACGCACTTATGAAAATGTAGTCGTGCTAAGAGCAGTGACATCCACCGATGGAATGACAGCAGACTGGGCACATCTGCCTTTTCAATTCCTCGCCGACGTGTCAAACGCTATTATCAATAAAGTAAAAGGAGTGAACAGAGTTGTCTATGATATTAGCTCAAAACCTCCTGCAACCATAGAATGGGAATGAGATAAAAAATGATAGTGCGTAAAGCCCAAATAAGAAAAAAAAACTATATTCGTGTCGTGTAATGATACCTGGAATGAATATACTTACTATTTTCAACAGTGTTTATCAATAAATCAAAGGTGCATTAAAAAGTTCTTGATATGTTTATGATATTTAACAATACAACGTCTCTATTTAAACCCATCTGGTTGTTATTATTTTTTATGCTTTTTACCGGAAACATCTTTGGCCAGATCACCATAGAGAAATCATCACTAACAGTTACCGAAGATGGCATAACATATTATGTTCATGAAGTAAAACCCGGCCATACGCTATACTCTATTGCGAAGGTCTACGGAGTCACTATTAGTGAGATAACAGAGACAAACCCTATTATCTCTGAAGGGTTGAAAACCGGTCAGTTGTTAAAGATAAAAAAACACCAGGCAGAAGAGATGCCGTCCGTCGACGAGAAAAGTTTCCTTACTCATACTGTCAGCAGTGGCGAAACAATATATTCTATAGCAACAAAATACGATGTAGC
>JAVVFR010000066.1:0-7607 GCA_032250595.1 Bacteroidales bacterium
TTGATTACCGTAACCTGCGTATCGATGGTAATAATAATTTGTTCAAGCTTTGACTCCTTATATTGTCGTTTGGTTTGTTTCCCATCGCAATCACCGGACACATAAGAGATAAACCTACCATTATTATCAAAACAGTAAGTCTCTTTTCCCATACTGTTGTCTTTATTATGCAAAGTGATGATGGCCTTTTCCACACCTTTTTTCTTAATGATTTCCGGTTTAAAGTGATATGAAGGATTTAATGATTGGCTGTTTACGGATCCAAACAACATCGCTGTAAAAACAATGGGCAGAATTTTTCTTATCATTTTAAGACCTTTCATCTTACATTTAGCCACAACTTGTTGCATCTGTTGTTATTGCAGCACATTAGAACATCTGTTGACACTTCTGGCAGAAAAATATCCCAGTCCACCGTTGTCGACATTTCCAATAATATTGGCCGGCGGTCCACCAACGCTTCCCATATTCCATAATGTTTCTGTCATAAGGTTGATCAGAAAATCAAGGTATTGTTGGGTAATGGATCTTGTTTCAACCGTAAGGGTATCACCGGGTGCTGCTTTGATATTTTCGAACATCATAAGTCCGGGTATATAGCTGCCGTTTACAAGTTGGTCGTTGGTAAAGATGGTTTTGCTGAGGGTATCGGTGATCAGGGTTCCATTGATATAGTATACCCATTGATAGGCGTCATTCAGTGTTGGGGGTTCCTGTCCCCATCCGCTAACGTTATAAAGAGGAGGATGCTGGCCGGGATTTTGTATTGCGGTGGTAATGGAGTCTAATATCAGTGGGAAACGCATTTTTTCAGATGCAGTGTATTGTTCTGTATTGCCGTCGCCATTGATATCTACTCCGTTGATGGTAAGGGTATATGTTTTTCCCGGCACTCCTGCCACATGTGTGTCTGTTTGATAGATTCCCGGAGATGTCTCTGATAGCAGGAATGTATTTACGCTGTCGGATATCGTCACAACAGCTCCGGTAACCGGCGGAGCAGATTGATTATAGAAATAGTCTGTAGAGGTGGTAAGCTTTACAGTATGTGCTTTTTCTTCATCGGTGATCGATCCTTCAATAACGATTCTGGAAAAGCTTTTATCAAGGGTCAGGTCGATCTTTTCGGTACAAGCACTATAGGTCAGTACTGTCGCAAGTAGTGTTATACCGGATAACCAAAGGTGTGAGATAAGAAATCTTCTTTTTGACATGGGTTAAAAGTTAAAATTATACGTAATAGCCGGTATTATAGGGAAGAGATATATCATTTCTGCTTCAAGTATGTTCGGGTCATTTTCATTTTCAACAAAATATATGCTGAAAGCGTTATGACGGTTATATAGGTTATACACCGAGAATGTCCATGAGGAGTTCCATTTTTTATCTTCACTTTTTTTGCCATCCCTGGTAACGGCAATGTCGAGCCGGTGGTAATCGGGCATACGGTATGAGTTTCTGTCGCTATACACAGGCACCAACATCCCTTCATACTCGAAACGTCCGGTGGGAAATGTTACCGGTGCTCCGGTAGCAAAAACCCATGTAGCGCCAAATGACCACTGATCATTAAGTTGGTAGTTTGCAACAACAGAAAGATCATGTGTCCGGTCGAAGGGTGAATAATAAACCTTGCCGTTGTTGATCCATGGCGACCGGCGTTCGGTCTTTGAAAGGGTATATCCAATCCATCCGGTAAATTTCCCCAGTTGTTTTCTGATAAGCAGTTCAATGCCAAAGGAGGTTGCTTCTGCAACACGTATCTCTCCCTCTATTTTTGGATTGAGCATCAGGTTGGCATGGTCTTTAAAATCTATCTGGTTCTCCATCATCTTATAATACAGCTCCACAGAGGTTTCGAGTCTGTTCTCAAAGAGATTTCTGAAATACCCTACAGCTACCTGGTCGGAAGTTTGTGGTGCAATATTAGGACTTGACGGCAGCCAGATATCTAATGGTGTACCTATTGTTGAATTGCTGGCAAGATGAATAAACTGCATCGTGCGGTTGTAACTGCCTTTAATGGAAGAGTATTCATCGATCATCAGTTTGAAACTGATACGGGGTTCCCATCCTGAATAAGTATTAAAGAGCGCTCCCTCTTTATACCTTGTTGAATCCAGGGCGTTAAAATTCTTGTCAAAATTGTATATTGTACCGGGACCAATGTTTTGAAACAGAGAAAATCGTATGCCATAATCGATAGAGAAGAGCGTACTTATTTTATGTTCACTGGATATATAGGCGCCTGACTCAATAGCTTTGCTGCCGGGGACTTTCAGCTCTTTAAAGATGGTCTCTTGTCCTCTGCCTCTGGCAAATCCGGGCAAAAAAGTATGATAAATGGATTGTACACCAAAGCGTAAAATAATATTACTGTTATAATAGTATCCGAAATCAGCCTTAACAGCGAAGTCTTCCAGGTCTGAAACCCATTCGAACCCCTGGATGTCATCTTCTATTCCCAAGGCATAGTCGTAGTTGCTGTAAATTAGTGAAAAATTGGAAAAAAGATTCGGCCCAAAAAGATGATTCCATCGCAGCGTGAATGTTTTATTACCCCATCCCATTTTAAAGGGAGGCGTGTTCTCATCGCCTTTGAGACTAACAATATCTCTCCCCAGGTAGGCGGAAGCAAACAACCGGTCGTTCTCTCCTGCAATTAAATTGATCTTTGTGTTAAGGTCATAAAAATAGAGGATATTATTTCTTAACGCTTCTCTGGGTGAGAGCTTCAGAAAAAGATCGGCATACGATCTTCTTCCGGCCACGATAAATGAGGCGTTGTCTTTAATGATAGGCCCTTCAAAAGTAAACCGGCTTGCAATGGTACCAATACCACCTTTACCGGTAAAGGTTTTCATATTGCCGTCTTTCTGCCTGATATCCAGCAAAGATGATAAACGCCCCCCATACATCGCGGGAATATCGCCTTTGTAAAGCTTTACCTCTTTTATGGCATCATTGTTAAATACAGAAAAGAATCCCATCAGATGGCTTGCATTGTATACGATAGCTTCATCGATCAGAATCAGGTTCTGGTCTTTTGATCCTCCACGCACACTAAATCCTGAGGCTCCTTCTCCCGAAGCCTGCACTCCCGGTAACAACTGCAGTGTCTTTATAATATCTACCTCTCCCATCAATGCCGGAACACGCTCTATCGTTTTGATGTCGAGTTTGATAACACTCATCTCCGAACTTGTCACATGGGCATTTGATGATTGATCGGTTACTACAATGGGCTGTAATATCTCTCTCTTACGCTCAAGCTCTATATCCATTTTTATATGATTCATCAGATCAACCTCCATTTCAATATCTCTGTATCCTATGAAAGAGAATGTGAGATTGTAAACGCCGGGAGATAAGGTGATGGCATAATATCCGTATAGATTGGAGGTCGTTCCTCCCATTATTTCCTGAACATATATGGTAGCACCCAATAATGCCTCCCCATTTTCAGCATCTTTGATATATCCACTGATAGAATATTTCTGCGTTACACTATTTTCTGCATATAGAAATAAACTAAATGCCAAACAGCAAAACAGGGTTATTATTTTTTTCATACTGTTTCTTATTTCAGATATCTATATCACTATACAACGGTATATTATGCCATTATTGATTAAACCACCCGAACAAAAATGCAATTGTTATATAGGGCTTATTGAAATCTTCTTTTTTATAATAATCATAGGTAACTCCATTCAGCGTGAATTGCCGCTCTATTCCGGTCACTATTTGGTATCCTATTCCCAAATTCACCTTCATCCATGAGGTAAAATTGGCTTCTGCTTCAATCTGAGGGCTGAATACCATAATATTATTTTTTGCTTCTTTTCCTTCGAGATAGAAAGGTTCATAAAACTCGTCGCAGAGTGCTATTTGACCCCATCCTACTTTTAAGCTGCTTCCAAGATGCAGCAACCTGTGAGATTGATGGATATAGCCAACCCACAAGCCACCATGATCAAAAGTATATTTTGGGTTAGCGATTTCTAAATAATCTATAACATTTTGGCAATCAGAATAATGGGCTGTAGAAAGGCCAAGACCATAACCACCAATAAAATATTTTTGGTTCAACAACAGAGCACCTCCTCCACCATTGCTAACAGCAAATTCATCTCCCAGTGTGCTAAATAAAACAGTTGCCCCTCCGAAACCCGATAGCATTATTTCTGTATCTTCAAAAAGAAATCGTGGTGTATCTTCTTGTCCGTTTATGGTGCCAATGATTAAAAAGTGGCACAGAAGTATCATTAAAAGGATAAAAATTTTGTTCATAAGCATACTATTTTAGCTGTTTATTAATATTTATATGATCATATCTGCCAAAGCAATCAATATTATTTCTATGCCAGACAAAGATACTGTTTTTTTATCACGAACCGATTGAAAAGAGACTTCAATAATCCTGTCCTGTAGTATGTTCAGTGGTTTGTGTCGGAGTTTTAACCATAGTAATTAAAAATCATGTATGACGACAAAACCCTATAAAGTTGAAAAGAAACACTGAAAAATGGCAAGGCCATTTTGTTATGGCTTCAGAAAATAGTGTATATTTGCATGACAAATCAAAACGTTAATTATTATGGCACTTGAAATCACAGACGCTAATTTCGAAGAGAAGGTTGTTAAGTCGGACAAGCCGGTTGTGCTTGACTTTTGGGCAGTATGGTGTGGCCCTTGTCGTATGGTTGCTCCTATCATTGATGAGATGAGCAATGAGTATGACGGGAAGGCTGTAATCGGGAAAGTTGACGTAGACAATAATCCGGAGATATCCACTCGCTTCGGTATACGTAACATCCCCACAGTACTGTTTGTCAAAAAAGGAGAGGTGGTAGATAAACAAGTGGGAGCAGTGCCAAAATCGGTATTGGTAGAAAAGCTGGAAGCTTTATTGTAAAATTTATAGATTCCCTTTTTGTAATGTATACAGGATATAAAATGATGTGCTGCAGAAATAGTATTCATCTGATGAACTGTTAGCGTATTGAGTAGAAAAATTGAACAACAGTACATTGATCGGTATAGCATGCTGGAGCTTCTTGCCCGGCAGGTGGTTGAGGGATTTATTACCGGTTTGCACAAATCTCCGTTTCATGGTTTCTCAGTTGAATTTGCTGAACACCGGCTCTATAACCAGGGTGAGTCTACACGGCATATCGATTGGAAGCTTTTTGCAAAGACCGATAAGCTTTTTGTAAAACGGTACGAAGAGGAGACGAATTTGCGTTGCCAGATTATCATCGACAACAGCTCTTCGATGTACTATCCTGCCATTAAAGAGGTCAGTATAGATCATCCCAACAAGATCACCTTTTCAATTTATTGTGCTGCGGCAATTATGCACTTGTTGAAACAGCAACGTGATGCAGCAGGATTGTCTCTTTTTTCAGAAGATATTGAACTACACACAAGAGCGAGATCGAGCCAGGTGCATCACAAATATTTGATTACCGAACTGGAAAAACGACTGGTGTCATATGATGAGAAAGCAAAACGTAACACTTTTGCCAGCGATGCATTACATAAGATTGCAGAGGCAACATACCGGCGTTCGCTTATTGTTGTTTTTAGTGATATGTTTGAATCTCAAACAGATACTGAAGAGCTTTTCTCGGCGTTGCAACATCTAAAACATAATAAACATGAGGTGATTATGTTTCATGTCATTGATAAATCGGATGAGATTGATTTTGCGTTCGACAACCGTCCGCACCGTTTTATTGATATGGAGAGTGGAGAGACAGTAAGGCTTAATCCTGCTGCTATTAAAGAGGAATATAAAAAACGGCTTCTAAGTTTTAAGAAGGAGCTAAAACTGCGATGCGATCAGTATCGTATAGATTTTGTGGAGGCAGATATCAACCGGGGCTTTGAACAGGTACTTCTGCCATGGCTTATCAAACGGCAAAGAATGTTTTAATCTTCAGCATGTTACTATAAAAAATCTTACCTGTTAATAATTTTAGAATAGGACTGTTATTTCTCTTCTATCACCAAAACGGCCTTTTTAATACGTTGTATTGTCTCTTCTTTGCCTAGTGTTTCTATAATATCAAAGAGATCGGGTCCTTTGGCAGCTCCTACGACAGCCAGACGGAGGCAGTTCATCACCTGTCCGGTATGTAGCATATTTTTTTCGATATAGTCTATGGTTGATTGTTTTAATGCAGATGCTGAGAATTGAGGCAGTGTTTCCCATGCTGTTTTAACAAGCAGCAGATGATCACCTGTTCCCGGTTTCCAGCGTTTCTTAATCACCTTTGCATCATAATCATCAGGAGGTTGAAAGAAATAGTGTGCATGATCCCACAGATCAACAGCAAAAACAATACGGTCCCTGACAAGTTCCACCACCCGTTTTATCAGTTCCGGTTCAGCAGGGATATTATGTTCTTTCAGGTTTTCTTCGAACACCTCAACCAACTGCTCGGTGGGCATTGATTTCAAGTATTGCTGGTTAAACCATTTGGCTTTTTCCAGATCGAACCTGGCGCCTGCTTTTCCCACTCTGTCGAGGGAGAATGCTTCGATGAGTTCATCCATAGTAAATAACTCCTGTTCACTTTCAGGGTGCCATCCGAGTAGTGCGAGGAAGTTCACAAACGCTTCTTTGCAGTAACCTGATTCCCGAAACCCTGCCGATACTTTTCCTGTCGCAGGGTCTTTCCAATCAAGTGGAAAGACCGGAAACCCCAGCCTGTCGCCATCACGTTTGCTGAGTTTCCCGTTCCCTTCAGGTTTCAGGATCAATGGCAGGTGTGCAAATACCGGGATGTCCCAGCCAAATGCTTTGTATAGTAAAACATGCAAAGGTGCCGAAGGCAGCCACTCTTCGCCCCGGATCACATGGGTGATTTTCATCAGGTGGTCATCCACTATATTAGCAAGGTGATAGGTGGGCATACCGTCAGACTTAAACAGCACTTTATCATCCAGATGCGATGTGTGTACCTTTACTTCTCCTCTTATTATATCATGTACTGTCACTACTTCGTTTTCTGGTATCAGCATGCGTATCACATAGTGTTCTCCGGCACCAATACGTTGAGAGACCTCTTTGGCAGACATCGTCAGGGAGTTTTTCATATTCTCTCTGACATGAAAATCGTACTGGGGTGTTGCTACACCTTTGGTAATAAGCCGGTTGCGCATCTCTTCGATCTCTGCAGGCGTGTCGAAAGCATAGTACGCATTCCCGGAACCAATCAGTTTTGTAATATGATTCCGGTAGATATGCTTTCTTTCCGATTGACGATACGGGCCATAATCACCGCCTCTCCCGACACTCTCATCCGGTGATATGCCGCACCATGACAAGGTTTCTGTGATATATTGCTCCGCACCTTTAACGTAGCGTGATTGATCAGTATCTTCAATACGGAGAATGAAAGACCCACCGGATTTTCTTGCAAAAAGATAGTTATACAATGCTGTTCTCACTCCACCGATATGCAGTGGACCTGTTGGGCTTGGTGCAAATCTTACTCGTACACTCATGTAATAGTTATTTATATTTTCGCTTAATAAGCACGTCTGTTATTACCTTCGATATAGTTGATAAAAGAGGTGTTTACTACTTTGTTGCC
>JAVVFR010000067.1:0-7505 GCA_032250595.1 Bacteroidales bacterium
GAAGACAGCCTCTGAGAGAATCATCCACCAACTGGAGAAAGAAAAAGACCCTATTGCCAAAGAGATACTAAGCCTCAAACAGTATCTCGTGAAAAAATCCATTTGGGTTATCGGTGGCGACGGATGGGCTTATGATATCGGTTACGGCGGACTGGATCATGTGCTGGCATCAATGGAAGATATCAACGTGCTGGTACTCGACACCGAGGTCTATTCCAATACCGGCGGACAGTCCTCCAAATCAACCCCGATAGGAGCAGTAGCAAAATTTGCTGCCAGCGGTAAAAAAATACGTAAAAAAGACCTTGGTGCAATGGCCATGACGTATGGTTACGTATATGTAGCACAGGTAGGTATGGGAGCCAGCCAAAATCAATATTTGAAAGCTCTTAAAGAGGCAGAGGCTTATAAAGGACCTTCATTGATCATCGCCTACTCTCCTTGTATCAACCACGGCCTCCGTAATGGTATGGGTAAGTCGCAACAGCAAATAAAAGACGCTGTAATTGCAGGATACTGGCAACTATACCGGTACAACCCTGAGCTTGAAAAAGAAGGTAAAAACCCATTTGCGCTGGACTCTAAACCACCACAATGGGAGAATTTCCAGTCGTTTATCAACTCTGAAGTGCGTTACTACTCACTAAAACAGTCGTTCCCGGAAAAGGCAATAGAACTGTTTAATGCAGCTGAAGAAAATGCAAAATGGCGCTATAAGAGTTATGAACGTATGGCTGCCATGCAATACGACAACGAAAAATAATGGTCCGAAGAGATCATTAATTAAAGGGTCGCCTCCTACAGGTGGCCCTTTTTTATTATTTTTGCCTAAACAAATCGAAACTATTATGAAGTTACTCCTCACCGCGGCAATGTTTTTAATGTTACCATTAGGTAAAAATCAGAATAAGCCACCAGACATCTCAACCAATGAACATCTTGTCCTTGCAACAGTCTGGCATCAGGTTTCTCCCGAATACAAGGCGCTCTGCCTGCAGACGTATGAGATGGCTAAACTCCGGTTATTATTAGATCATAACCAAGGCTACATAAAACAACAAGATGCTCAATCAAGCAAGCCTGCTATTGTATTGGATATAGATGAAACAGTACTCGACAACAGCCCCTTCGAAGCATTTACTGTACTGATGAATATAGATTACCCTGCAAGATGGGATGAGTGGTGCAACAAGGCGGAAGCAGCTGCCGTTCCCGGAGCAATAGATTTTCTGCAATTTGCCGATTCCCTGGGCTACCATATCTTTTATATATCAAACAGAAAAAATCATTTAAAAGAGGTCACTATTAAAAATATGCAAGAACTGGGAATTCCCCAGGTCACGCCGGATCATCTGCTGCTAAGAGACAAAACGAGCTCCAAAGTAGCACGCAGAAATATTGTTGAAAAAGAGTTTGAAATTGTTATGTTGTTAGGTGATAACCTCAATGACTTTCATGGAGATTTTGAAGTAGGCGACAACAGTGAACGCATGAAAGTTTTTGAGACCTATCGCCATGAGTTTGGTAAGAAGTTTATTGTTTTACCCAACGCTATGTATGGCGTATGGGAAAACAATCTTTACAGTGATGGCACAATAGACAAGGTAAAAGCACGCCATGAAGCACTCACAGGTTTTTAGCCTAACTATAACTTACCAACGAAGCGTTATCGTATTATTTTTTTACTTTAAAGATATAGTATTGCTCAAACGCACTATACAGTGGCAGATGATACGGGTATTTCGCGGTTCACTTTCTTGATCAGGCCTTGCAAAACATTTCCCGGGCCCACTTCCACAAGTTCTTTCATACCATCGTTGATCATGGCATGCATAATCTGCGTCCATCGAACAGGAGCGGTAAGTTGAGCGATAAGGTTTGCTTTAATCTCTTCCGGATCGGTATGCGGTAGAGCATCCGCATTCTGATAGATAGGTGCAACCGGTATATTGATCACGGCGCTGTTAATAGCTTCAGCCAGTTCAACACGAGCAGGCTCCATAAAGGGAGAATGGAAGGCACCGCCAACTTTAAGGGGCATTGCACGTTTGGCACCGGCATCTTTCATCATTTCACAGGCAACCTCAATACCTTTAACAGAGCCTGATATCACCAACTGGCCATCGCTGTTATAATTGGCAGGCACTACAATATCATCAATGGTATTGCATATCTCTTCCACCTTACTATCGTCAAGGCCGATAATGGCAGCCATAGTTGAGGGCTCCAGGTCACAAGCTTTCTGCATTGCACCGGCACGTTTGGATACAAGCATCAAACCATCTTCAAAAGACAACGCCCCTGCAGCAACCAATGCAGAGAACTCCCCCAAAGAATGTCCTGCTACCATAGCAGGTGTAAAACTATTGCCTAACATTCGTGCAAGAATCACTGAATGTAAAAAGATGGCTGGCTGGGTTACCTTTGTTTGACGCAGGTCTTCATCGCTACCCTCAAACATAAGATCGGTAATGCGAAACCCAAGAATCTGATTGGCCTGCTCAAACATCTGCTCTGCCAGTTCAAAATTATCATAAAGGTCTTTACCCATCCCGGAATACTGAGCTCCCTGTCCGGGAAATACATATGCTTTCATCGCTGTTATTTTTAATGATCAAAAAAATGTTTTATTAACTAATGCTTAATTAACCGATGATAAAAGGTAATTTTTATCATGACTCTATTTATATTATCGTTGCCTCGGCAAAGATAAGAAAATGCCGGTATTAAAAATCAATGAAGGTGTGAACCTATCAGATGGATAAACTCAGCTCTTGTTTTATCCACTAAAAATGCTCCGGTAAAATCGGAGGTAGTAGTTACAGAGTTCTGTTTTTGAATACCACGCATCGCCATACACAAGTGTTGTGCTTCAATTACTACTGCGACCCCTAAAGGATTCAACGTATGCTGAATACAATCTTTAATCTGCGTAGTAAGCCTTTCCTGCACCTGCAAGCGCCGTGCAAAAGCATCAACCACCCGTGGTATCTTACTTAACCCGACAATGTATTTATTGGGTATATACGCCACATGAGCCTTGCCAATAAAGGGGATCATATGGTGTTCACACATAGAGTAGATCTCAATGTCTTTCACAAGAACCATCTGCTTATAGTCCTCCTGAAACATCGCTGACCTTAAAATTTTCTCCGGATCCAGATGATATCCATGTGTCAGAAACTGAATGGCTTTTGCAACGCGCACAGGGGTATCCACCAGTCCATTCCTCCCGGGATCCTCTCCTATAATCTCCAAAACACTGCGATAGAGGGGTGCCAGTTGATCTATCTTTTCGGTATTATATCTGTCTACTTTCTCATATCCTTCCAACTCTTCGTATCCATCCATCAGGTTTTCATTTTTCATCATATTACATGTGATTTTGCTAAACAACACCTCCCGTCAGCTAAATGATATATTATTGGGAATATCCGACGATGGAGGTCTTATCATTGACTACATACTATCTCCAAAATATTCTACAAAATTATTTTCGGTCTCTTCAATTTTTACCTTATGCATCTCAGCACCCAATTTTTTTACAGGCTCTTTGAGCACCTCCCATATACTTATTGCCAGATTTTCTGATGAGGAATACTTGCCTTTCATAAAATCCACTTCGACATTCATATTTTTATGATCTATTTTCTCCACAACGTGTGTATTAATAAGGTGGCTCAGCTCTTTTAAATTTATCAGCAACCCTGTTTCGTGGTTAACATATCCTTTCACTGTAACAAAAAGTACATAGTTATGTCCATGCCAGTTGGGGTTAGAGCACTTCCCAAAAAACGCTTCATTTTCCAGGTCGGTAAAATCAGGCTTAAAAAGGCGATGTGCTGCATTAAACCGCTCTCTGCGAGTAAGATAGATAAAATGTCTCATATCTTTAGATGTTAAGCTTGTAAAGATATAAAAAACCAGTGAGTTACGATATAATTTAACAACAATACAGCAAATCAGAGCAATATAAAGGCTATCTCTTCGAGAGACGTCTCGCCGGCAGCGAAAAGCTGCCATGCCTCTGTCTTCAGCGACCCTTCAATAAATTGGGTTCTCTCAACGGAGGATATCTCTTTCCCTACCACAAAATCCTGGTTTTCTATACGACAGAGCGGCAACAATTCCATCAAGGCTTTTCTTCCCTTGTACCCTGTACCTCCACACACCTTGCAACCGACAGCCATATAATGAAAATCAGGGGTAACTGCCGGTTTGTAGTCTCCGGGTATCATAGCTTCATCAAAAGAAGATTTCTGCCTGCATTCTTTACATAAAAGACGCACCAGGCGCTGTGCTAAAGAGACTTTTACTGTCTGTGACACAAGCCATGGGCGAACACCCATATCTATCAGTCTGTCGAGAGCAGCCCATGACGAGTTGGCATGGATGGTAGACAAGACCAGGTGTCCTGTGAGTGCAGCCCTCACGGCCATCTGCGCTGTGGCTGCATCTCTTATCTCTCCCAACATGATAATATCCGGGTCTTGTCGCAGAAAAGAACGTAATGCCTCAGGAAAAGACAAACCAATCCGTTCGTTAACCTGCACTTGGTTGATATGCGATAAGGTATATTCAACAGGGTCTTCTATCGTTATAATGTTAACCCCCGGTTTGTTCAGTTCCTTCAACGTACCATAAAGGGTGGTTGTCTTTCCCGAGCCGGTAGGTCCGCTGATAAGTACCATGCCATAGCCACTGCCAATCCCTTCACGATAAAAAGTAAGCTGACGGGATGAAAACCCCAGATGTGCAAGCTGCAGATGCGCTGCAGAACCTCCCAGCAACCGCAAAACAATCTTTTCTCCATACAAAACCGGCAACACCGAAACCCTGATATCTAACTTGCTGCCATGATGCCCGAAACAGATACGGCCATCTTGCGGTAATCGTTTCTCAGCAATATCAAGCCGTGAACGTATCTTTACCTTGTTTACTAAAAAAGGATAACGAGATAACACAATACGATATGTTTCCCGCAATAACCCGTCGCAACGAAATCGGATACGAACTGCATCGGCCTCCGGCTCCAGATGAATATCACTGGCCTCCATGAATATAGCCTCTCTGATGATGCAGTCTAAAAAGTCATCCCCCACCTCCTCTATCACCGCCTTCTTATTCCCTTTATGGCCATAATACCTGTTCATCATTGGCAACAGCCTCTCAACACCTAGCTCTTCGGTTTTCACAGTATGATTAAACAATACCGCTATCTCTTCCAAGCCTTCCATCCTCGAAAAACCTTCAGCGGTGTACAACCACAAAATATCCTTATCCATCTTATATGGCAACATCTTATAGTACCACGCCTGCTCATCAGAGAAAACAGCTACTGCCTCTTCAGGGAGGCTATCAGGTCTCTTTTCCATAGAAAATAGCAATAGAAAATACGTCGGTAAGAGAGAACCATCCTGCAATGATAAATGCCATCCATTGTATTGCAATGATACCGGCCAAAGGAACACCATATTCCCATCCCTGACAAACCCTGCGCATTGCCAACCCCGCTATCAATGCAACCATCATCCATACCGGCAAGGCCAATACCATCACCTCGGGTTGTAGCGCCAAAGCCAATAAAAATAAAATCAATATATCCGCAGAGCCTATCACCGAAAAAAATGGCCTTCCCTTAACCATCCAGCGGTTCATAACAAACACACCACTCAACTGAGCAGCAAGAAAGCAACTGTTGAGTGCTATATCTACAAGCCCTTCAACAGATGCTATCCTTTTGAAATCATAGAAAAAAAGCAGCAATGCCAACACAGGAAAGTATACAACAGGTATTAACCGGTATCTGAAATCATGATATCCAATCAACAGCAGCCCTGTTAATATTAACAATAGCAGCAGCTTCTCCATCTGCACTAATCTTTCGATATTTCAACAAGATTCATGTTTTGATCAATCTCCCACCGGTTGAAGACACCGTCACCATCAAAATCTTTAACAGCCTCAGCAACAGCACGAAACCCATCAAAGCCCGCTTCCACTATCTCTATCCTGTAATTGGCCTTACCACCTTCAGTAGCCGGCGACTCCTGCTCAAAACCTATAGCTGTCATATCAGCACTGTATTCAGCATGTTCCATATAATACGCCTTCTCTAAACGATAAAGGTGTTTTAACTGTATCTGTGCCTCCTTACTGCGTGCTCCCGATATCAACGGCATTAACCTGGGCATCACCATCAGAACTAAAATACCAATGATGATCAGCACAACCAAAAGCTCCGTCAACGTAAAGCCCGGCAAATACCCACTACCTGTTCTCACTTTTATCACCGACATTATCTTTGTTTACTACTATATATGTATTTACAGAAAAAAATGGAAAAAAATGACCGGGTTTAGACGTTTAATACACTTCTTCATTAGGAGTGCGAAGAAACTCCCGGGCCATTTTGGAAATCAAGGCCGGTGAACATACCTCAATTGGCAGCTACGGCATTCTTTTATAATACTTAGAAAAGAAAAATTCAATCAAAAAGGTCTTTTTTTTTATAAAACACATATATATCATCAATACTATATCGGCAAAGTATTTCATCTTAAAAAAGAGTTTATAACAAAAAATCCCGGCAATAGATATAAAGATGAACGCTTTCAAAATACAATCCAAACAATGAATAATCAATCTTCCACAAATAATTTATTTCAGCAGAAGAAAAAACTCAAACTACATCAAAGGCACAAATTCTTCAATGAACTAAGTATCTTACTTAATGCCGGATTAGATATCAAAGCTGCTTTCAGTATAATAAGTGAAAACCTGAAAGAGAACCGTTACGACAAAACCATCCGCTATGTCATTCAATTGGTCATCAGCGGGAGCAACCTTGGTGATGCGCTCAAAGCTTCCGGAAGGTTTGATATATGGGAATACAAGACCATTGCTATCGGTGAAGCGTCGGGCACCCTGGCGCAAATATTGTTGCATATTGTAGATTTCCAACGGAAAACACTTGATCAACGCAAAAAACTGCTTAATGCATTAACGTACCCTATAGTAGTGGTGGCAATCGCAACAGGTGCTGTTGTCTTTATGATTTGGTTCATTGTGCCCATGTTCACAGATATTTTTCAACAGTACGGACAAGAACTTCCTGCCATTACAAAAACCATCATCCAAATAGCGGAGCGATTTCCAAAAAAAATGCCGTATCTGATCATCACTCCCGGTATCCTTTTTTTCATATATCTCACTTACAGAAGCCATCCTGTTTTCAAAAAGATCACCGGAAACATCGTCATAAGAACACCTTTGCTCAAGCAATATATAACAGCGATGCAGCATGCACGGCTCTTTATGATGCTCGAGCTAATGGAAAAAAGTGCTGTACCGCTGTTGCAGGCATTTCGTATGAGCTGCGAAACGACAAAATTCTATCCCCTGAAGCAAGAGCTTATGTCGATTTCTTTTCAGATTGAACAAGGGAAAAGCCTTGCTGAGGCTATGAAATCCGGAAGGATGTTTAAACAACAAGAGACTGCCTT
>JAVVFR010000068.1:0-7476 GCA_032250595.1 Bacteroidales bacterium
GGTTGAGGTTAGCATGCTCCTTTTCTTTTACAGGCAATGGATTGGCAAGAAATTGAATAAATAGCAGCGCAAATCCAATAAGAGCGACCAATGCAATTATCCATAAAAGCATCGGAGCTCTTTTCCGTGTTGGCATTTTGTGGTTTACTTTGTCTTCAGCAGGGGTGACCAATTGATCATCCTGTGGAGTGAGGTTGTTTTTTTCTTCTTCTGTCATCATAATAGTTTAATTTCCTAATTCAGATAAAAATTTTATTCTTACTAAGCGAATCTCTTCTTCAGTGTATTCTTCTTCTCCGAGAACAGTTAATGCCTCTTCAACAGAATCGGTCTCTGCCTCTTCTTTAAAATAATCGAAAATGTCTTCCTGATGGTAGTTGTCAATATTTTCATTGATATAATATGAGATATCGAGTTTGGTGCCACTTGTTACAATTCTTTCAATTTCGGTAAGTAACTCATCAAAAGTAATATTTTTAGCTGATGCAATATCTTCAAGTAGCAATTTTCTATCAATTCCGCGAATAATATCCACTTTTAGGCCTGATTTATTAACGATAGATTTCACTACCATATCGTTGGGCCTAATGATATCATTCTCTTCAACATAGTTTTTGATAAGTTCTAAAAACGGTTTTCCGTATTTCATTGCTTTCCCTTCGCCAACACCGGTAATATTTGTAAGTTCGCCGGTATTAATAGGGTATTGTATGGCCATATCCTCAAGAGAAGTATCTTGAAAAATAACAAAGGGAGGAAGGTTTTCTTTTTTTGAGATCTCTTTTCGCAGGTCTTTCAGCATTGAGAAGAGAATCAGATCGGCAGTAGAGGCAGCTTTAGGACTGTCAGTGGAGTAGTATTCCTCATCTTCTTCATCAAGGTTTGCATAATTATGATCTTTGGCTACCATAACCGTATAGGGTTCTTTCAAAAAAGCTCTTCCCTTTTCGGTGATCTTCAATAATCCATAGTTCTCAATATCTTTAGTAATCAGGTGCTCTACCAACGCTTGTCTGATGATAGAGTTCCATACTTTAATATCTTCATGTTTTCCTTTTCCGAAAATTGGCAATTGTTCAAAGCGACTTGCTTTGATAACAGCATCGCTATGGCCTACCAGCACATTAGCAAGTTGTTTGCCTTTTAATAATTGTTTCACAGCCAATACTGTTTTTATTACGAGTTGCAGATGCTCCTGGGCATCAAATTTATGTTTTGGATGATTGCAATTATCACAGCTATGGCAATTATCTTCATTATATTGTTCTCCAAAATAATGGAGGAGTTGTATTCTACGACAGTGAGCTGATTCAGCGTATGATATTGTTTCAAGCAGCAACTGATTAGCTATTTCTTGTTCAGAAACCGATTTGGATTGCATAATTTTCTCCATTTTCTGCATATCTTCATAGCAGTAGAAAGCGATACAGTTTCCTTCACCCCCATCGCGTCCGGCACGGCCAGTTTCCTGATAATATGCTTCGAGGCTTTTGGGCATATCATGATGGATCACAAACCTGACATCAGGTTTATCGATACCCATACCAAAGGCGATGGTTGCAACGATCACATCAGACTCTTCCATCAGGAACATATCCTGATTTTTTATCCTGACAGACGACTCAAGGCCGGCATGGTAGGGCAGTGCTTTGATACCATTGACCTGCAATGAAGCGGCCAACTCTTCTACCTTCTTTCTGCTTAAACAATATACAATCCCTGATTTGCCGGTGTTGTTTTTGATAAAACGGATAATGTCTTTGAAAACATGCTTGGTTTTAGGCCTCACCTCATAATATAGATTAGGCCGGTTAAAAGAAGATTTAAATATCGTGGCATCAAGCATGTTGAGGTTCTTCTGTATGTCGTGTTGTACTTTTGGTGTGGCTGTTGCTGTTAAGGCTATAACCGGTTTGCTTCCAACAGACTCAATGATAGGACGCAACCTTCTGTATTCCGGCCTGAAATCATGGCCCCATTCCGAAATACAGTGGGCTTCATCAATAGCAAAAAAACTGATGTTTAAACTTTTCAAAAACTCAACATTTTCTTCTTTTGTTAAAGATTCCGGGGCAACATATAAAAGTTTGGTGCGACCACTGATAAGATCTTCCTTCACCTCCAAAATCTCATTCTTGCTTAATGAAGAGTTAAGTACATGGGCAATGCCTTTTTCAGCCCCAAAATTACGTATTGCATCAACCTGATTCTTCATCAAGGCGATCAAGGGAGATACAATCAAGGCAGTCCCTTCGTATATAAAAGCAGGAAGTTGATAGCATAATGACTTTCCTCCTCCTGTTGGCATAATAACAAATGAGTCTTTCCCTTCAAGCAAATTTTCTATAATAGCTTCTTGAGTGCCTTTGAATTTATCAAAACCAAATATCTGCTTTAATAGTTCCTGTAGTGATTTTTGTTGATGCTCTGTAATCATAAATTTTAAAATGCAATAATTAAATGCGTGAACCAGTAATAAGTAAAAATAATAAAAAACATCGGCAATTTCCCTTTTTGCTATTAATTGTTTACGTAAAAGTTTAACTTTCAATTTTCCAAAAGGATTGCGAAGTTAATGAAAATTTCGAGAAAAACACATTTAAATATTTATTTGTTTTTTAATCTATTTTTATGCCAGATATAACAAAATATTCACTTTAGTTTTTTATAAAACTGTATTATCTTTATCTCTTTTATGGCAGATAGCAAATTTTTTTAGATTGATATGTGTAAAGACTTTGAAAAATATTGGAAAACTTTTTTGTTGGATCATTATTTTCGGAGTGATATCGATATTATTGTTTAATATTGCTAAGATGCAAACAAGATATTTTGTCATTATCTTATTACTACCGATTTTGTTGGTTTCGTCAGCTAATAGCCAGACTACCAAAGTTTTGGGAACAGTTGCCGATTCAATTACCGGGGAGGCTGTACCATTTGCCAATATCTATTTCAAAGGCACATCTGTTGGAGTCTCTTCCGGTTTTGAAGGAGAGTTCTCTCTCGAAACCAATGAAAAGATTGATACGCTTATTATTTCAGCGGTTGGTTACCGTACAGAAAAGCACTTTTTGACAAGAGGAGTTTTTCATGAACTATATATTCAGTTGATGCCCACTACCACTTCGCTAAAGACTTTTACTGTTGTTGCTGGAAAAAACCCTGCTGTTCCTTTGATAAAGAAAGTTATTGACCAAAAAAAACTAAATGACCCTTATAAAAATCTCGATTACTATCAATACGAAGTCTATAATAAGATACAATTCGATGCCAATAATATTACCGAAAGTTTTATGGAACGGAAGGTGTTGAAGCCATTTGAGTTTGTGTTTGAATATGTAGATACCTCCACGTTGAATGGAAAAACCTATTTGCCGTTATTTTTAACCGAGACTTTATCGGATTTTTATTTCCGGCGGTCTCCCAAAACGGTAAAAGAGATTATTAAAGCCAGCAAGGTATCGGGCATCGATAATGAGAGTTTCTCTCAGTTTCTTGGTGATATGTATCAGAATGTGAATCCATACGAAAACTATATCCCCCTTTTTGAACGTAATTTTATAAGCCCGGTTGCTGATTTTGCACAGTTATTTTATGATTATTACCTCATCGACTCGCTTTTCATCGGCAATCAATGGTGTTATAAAATGATGTTTAAGCCAAAGCGAAAACAGGAGATGACGTTTACCGGCTCAATGTGGGTGCATGATACTACTTTCGCCATTAAGCGTTTTGATGTTAGAATTGCACAGGATGCCAATATCAATTTTATCAGTGATCTTCAATGTTATCAGGAGTTTAGCTTGATCAATGATTTATTTTGGATGAAATCATATGAGAAGATAACTATCGATTTTAACATTTTTGAAGAGACCAGAAGCACTTTGGGGTTTTATGGGCATAAAACAACCTCTTATAAAGATTTCGTAATGAACCAACCGCTGGAAAAATCATTTTATGCCGTAGCCACAAATATCAGTGTTGATGATCAATCTCTTGCGCGCACAGATGAGTTTTGGGACAGGCACCGACACGACACATTGACCAGAGATGAGAAGACAATCTACTATATGATTGACACATTGAAAACGTTGCCTGCATTTAATACCTACATCGATGTAATCAATATGGTTGTGACGGGTTATTATGTTAATAAGTGGTATGAGATTGGCCCGTATGCGTCGATGTTGAGTTTTAACCCTTTAGAAGGAGTAAGGTTGCGCTTTGGAGGGCGGACCAGCAATGACTTCTCAAAGAAACTTATGCTTTTCAGTCATATAGCTATGGGCACAAAAGATGGCAAGCTGAAATATGGTGCCGGATTTATGTATATGTTGAATAAATTACCACGTCGCTCTTTTGGTGCCAAGTATCAGGATGATGTTGAACAGTTGGGGCAGAGTGAAAATGCTTTCCGGGAAGATTTCTTTTTTGCCTCCTTTTTGCGAAGAAACCCGTTTAATAAATTATCAACTGTTAGGTCTTTTGATGCTTTTTATGAGCATGAGTGGTTTCCCGGTTTGATAAACAAGGTCTCTTTTATTCATCGCAGGCTATTTCCTAATGACAATATTACTTTTTCATATTATTCCAATAATACCCTGGAAGTTGTACCGGTTATAAAAACATCACAGGTGCATCTTTATACCAGATTTGCCTGGCAAGAACGGATTGTAATGGGAGAGTTCGAAAGGGTAAGTCTGGGGTCTGACTATCCTATTATTGAGATGGATTTCTCCTTTGGTGTTAAAGATGTATTGGAAAGCGACCATCATTATAAAAAACTACGGATAAAAATTACGGATTGGTATAATATCGGAACTGTCGGTTGGTCTAAGTTTGTTGTTGAAGCAGGTAAAATATGGGGAACCATACCTTATCCTTTGCTTAAACTCCATGAAGGGAATGAGACGTTTGTTTTTGATGAATATTCGTTTAACACCATGAACTATTATGAGTTTGTTAGTGACCAATACCTTGGCTTTTACTATACACATCATTTTAATGGGCTGTTTCTGAACAAATTGCCTGTGATGCGGAAGTTGAAATGGCGTGAGGTAGCTTTTGTACAAGGAGTTATGGGATCGTTAAGTGATGATAATCGTAGTTTTAATCATCTTCCTGATGGGCTCAACCATTTGTCGAAACCGTTTTTTGAAGCCGGTATCGGTATTGAAAATATTTTTAAATTGATAAGAGTGGATGCGATATGGCGACTATCGCATCTCAACAATCCAGATATTATTAAGTTTGGTGTTTTTGTATCATTTATGGTGATGTTCTGATTTGACAGGCTTGATGATTTATAATTTTGTGTACTTTTACACAACAATTGGATATTATGATATTACGTGCTGAGAATGTAGTCAAGAAATATAAGAAACGCACTGTTGTTAAAGGTGTGAGCATTGATGTAGCTCAGGGAGAGATTGTTGGGCTTCTTGGCCCTAACGGTGCAGGTAAGACGACAACATTTTATATGATTGTTGGGCTTGTAAAAGCAAATGCTGGAAGAATATTTATGAATGATATTGATATTACAGGAGAGCCCATGTATAAAAGAGCCCGCAGGGGTATAGGGTATCTCGCACAGGAGGAATCGGTATTCAGAAAACTCTCTGTTGAAGATAATATCAGGGCGATATTGGAATTTACTCCTTTGACAAAGAAAGAGCGTGAGAAAAAACTGGATATGCTTATTGATGATCTGGGATTGAATCATGTGCGAAAAGGCAAAGGCATTACTTTGTCGGGAGGCGAACGCAGGAGAACGGAGATAGCAAGAGCGTTGTCAACCGACCCTTCCTTTATTCTCCTTGATGAGCCTTTTGCCGGTGTTGACCCTATCGCAGTGGAAGATATTCAATCTATTGTCGCAGGCCTAAAAGAGAAAAATATAGGTATCCTTATTACCGATCATAATGTTCACGAAACACTATCTATCACCGACCGTGCCTATCTGCTGTTTGAAGGATATATATTAAAATCAGGCACTTCGGAAGTGCTGGCACAAGATGAACAGGTTAGAAAGCTTTACCTTGGTAGCAAGTTTGAATTGCGGAGATAAACGCTTCTATGCTATCGAATTTTCTCTCTTTTTTTCGGAATAAACCGCAAACTAAATTGTATCAGTAACAATAGAATAGCGCAGAAGAGAGCAATACGCCCTATGTAGTCACCATATTTTACATAAAATGTTATTTTTTCATTGGTATAAATAGTAGCGGCAATGGCATCTTCAACATCATAGGGTGTTGGTTGTGTGATGACACCCCGCTGGTCAACAAAACAGCTAATACCGGTATTGGCAGAGCGGGCGATACTTCTTCGGGTTTCAATAGCCCTGATACGGGCAAATGAATTATGATGCCGATGCCCGGGAGTGTCACCCCACCAGCCGTCATTAGTAATAATAAGCATAAAGTCAGCTCCGTTCTTTACAAACTTACCAAAAAATTCACCAAAAACAGACTCATAACATATGGCTATTCCATACTTCTTTTGCTTGTTACGCAGCAGAAACACTTTTCTTTCCTCGTCCATGGCGAGTGTTCCTATTGTGCCTCCCATATCCAGGGCAAAATCGCCAAATAACGGTGCCAGCCATCGCTTAAAGGGCATCCTTTCAACACCAGCTACCAGTTTGGATTTATGATATGCTCCCTGATATTTGCCGGTATCGAGCACCAGTGCCATATTATACGCATCATAATAGCCCGATAATGAATCGAAAGGCATGTCGTAATGTTCTGCAATTGCACGAAGATAATATTCTGAGTCAAACTCCCTGTTTGAAACCCTTAGCATTTCCCCTTTATAGACCATCCGGAATGATGAAGCTCCTGTTACCATTGTTAGGTGCGGATACCTTGCTAAGTATTCCCGCATCTTTCTTACACCGCGCGACCGATCAATATGACGTTCCCAAATGTCTTCCTGTATCATCGACTCCGGCCCTGCTACTATATCTGTTTTGTTGGTGATAAATGGGGATGCTAAATTCATCATATTGTCTATAGCCTTGTCAGGAGAAATGTGGTATTGCTCAGTGTAGGGATCATTATTAGGTTGAACAACGATGATATTGATTCCTTCTCCCTCTGTTTTGTAGTTGTAGAAAATAAGCATAGTGATAGTAAGCGGTACAATTACAACCGATAGCAGGACGATAATTTTTTCCTTAGGCAGTGGTGAACGCTTGTACACGATATCTTTAATGACAAATAACACAAAGATATTACTTGATAAAATCCAAATCGTTCCACCCAGGATGCCTGTGTACTCATACCACTGGATCCACGAGGGCCATGAAGCAAAACCATTGCCTAAACTTAACCATGGATAGGTAAGGTCCCAGTTATGGTGTGCATATTCGAAGGCTACCCAATACACAACCAACGCGATATACCCAAGTCTGCGGTTAACAAAAACCTTGCGGCTGCGGTGAAATAGTTGCATCACGATGGTCATAAT
>JAVVFR010000069.1:0-7426 GCA_032250595.1 Bacteroidales bacterium
GTTGTGAGGGAATGTCAAATTCTCCAAATTTATCGGTAAGTTTCATTGATACAGTAAAAGTAGCACCAAAACCACCAAAGTTTTCAACCAGAATCACACTGTCGTTTGTAGATGAGGTGATACCTGTAACAAATTGAAAGGTTGTAGGGGGGTCGGTGCTTCCAACAACAGTAACTACCTCTTCAGCATCCCATGATCCGGTATATAGACTACGATCAACAAAATCCAATGTTACAACGACATGAACGGTTCGTTTAACGGTTGTTTGATTTCCGGCATCGTCCTTTACGGTGTATAAAATTTCATATGTGCCAATCTTGTCTACATCAACCACATCACCTCCAACTACTACACGTGATGTAATGTCTCCATCCTCATTATCACTGGCAGTATAACCGGGATCAACAAACCCTGAAGGGTCATTTATTTTAATCTCTATAACTTGATTACCTAATAAGGTAATTACCGGATTTGTCAGGTCATCTCCTAGGCAACCTTGGAATAATATTGCTGAACCGGCAAATACAATCGCAATATACAATAATGCTTTTTTCATATTTTTAAAATTTTAAGTTATTTTAACAAAAATAGTAAAAAAATAATGAATTATTGTAATAATTGTTAATTATTTACTACTTTTGATAAACAAAAGGTATGCTGTATATAATAAAATGGGTCATACTGTCAAATTTAGATTATTAACGAATTATTTTATAACTGAAAAATTTTAATTGTATGAAAAAAATCTTATCAATTTTATCAATTGTTGCAATGGTAGCTTTAATGACATCATGTGGCAACAAACAGGAAGAAGAAACTGTAGATCAGGATTCATTAATGGAAGCTAAAGCACAGGCTGAGGCAGACTCTATTGAGAAAGCTGAAAAGGCTGAAGCACAACGGTTGGAGTGGGAAGCATCTAAAAAAGCTACAAAAGAAAATCTTGGAGAGAAATCACCAAGAGCAGTTAGAGATCAAACCAAAGTTGAACAAGAGCCGGCTCCTGAACCTACAGCACCAAAAACACGTGGTGGGGCTACTAAAGTAGATAATAATTAGTAAAGAAAAAATGTCTTTAAAAAGCTGCCTCAGTAAGGCAGCTTTTTTTTGTACGACTGTGGTAAATTTATTATTTTTGAGGATGTATTATTTTTGTTCTTACTTCCCCGTTTTTATCTCTTATTTATTGATTTATGCAGGCAATTTATTTAATGTGCGATATACATAAAAGCTTAGATAATTATATATGCAAAGTACTATGGATAATAGGATTATTATTGGAAATCATGGTGATGGTATCCGCTCTGATGTAAAGATTACGTTTGTTCTGAAGAAGAGTGGTGGCCGTGAGATCACCATCCGCAGTAAGGTACAATCAATGTATGGCAATGATATTCTTCGTTTGGCCGATAAAATGTTGGACTTTTATGGTGTGGGTGATGCAGCACTATCGATAGATGATTCAGGAGCCTTGCCATTTGTACTGATGGCCAGAATAGAGGCAGCCATCAGAAAGATTACCGGTTCAACAAAAGAGTTTCTTCCGGAGCATTTGCCCGAAAATCAAACAGTGACACAAAAAGTACGGCAACGTATCTCCCGGTTATATCTTCCGGGAAATACCCCTAGTTTGATGATCAATGCCGGCATCCATAAGCCACATGGCCTTATCCTCGATCTTGAGGATGCCGTGGCACCATCAAAGAAGTATGAAGCAAGGTTTTTAGTAAGAAATGCACTGCGACAACTCCGTTTTTATGGTGCAGAAAGGATGGTGCGAATCAATCAGATGCCGGAAGGTGCTATTGACCTTGGTTTCGTCGTACCACACGGGGTGAATGTAATCCTTTTACCAAAATGTGAATCTCCTGATCAGGTGAAGATGGTCAATCAACATATTGATGAAATACAACAGCATCAAAAAAAACAGCAGGTATGGATAATGCCAATTATAGAAAGTGCTCTTGGGGTGATCAACGCCTATAATATCGCCACGGCAGCCGAAAATATTATTGCCATAGCCATCGGTCTTGAAGATTATACTGCTGATCTGGGCACACGCCGTACCGATAGCGCTGAGGAGTCGTTCTTTGCACGCAGCACTATTGTTAACGCTGCCAGAGCTGCAGATGTCCGGCCGATAGATTCAGTGTTCTCTGATGTCTCGGATATGGAAGGGCTTAAAGAGAATGTGAAACGCTCAAAAGCGCTCGGCTTTGATGGTATGGGGTGTATACATCCAAGGCAGATAAGAGTTATCCATGAGAATTTTGCCCCGGGTACCGAAGAGTTTGAGAGAGCCATGAAGATTGTTAAAGCTTTTGACGACGCTACAGCAAAAGGACTTGGTGTAGTAGCGCTGGGGACAAAAATGATCGATCCTCCTGTAGTAAAAAGAGCACAACAGTGTGTCGACATGGCTGTTAATATGGGAATAATTGAAAAAAACTGGAAAGAGAAGTATGAAGAAATACGATAAGTTAGTAGAAAATGCATTAGGACGACTGGTACCTACCATAGTGAATGGTACTGAGATGGTTCCTTTTCAGGGGGTAGGAAAGTACAAGCCTGTCGGAAGGAAAGCTGCCCCTGCGATATCATCAATGGTTGATTATCCTGCTGATGGTAACAAGTTGCAACCCTCCTTAAAAGAGGCTTTGATAAAGTTGGGGTTAAAAGACGGCATGACTATTTCAACGCACCATCATTTTCGTAATGGTGATCTGTTGGCTGTTCAGGTCTTTGAGATAGCCCATACCCTTGGTGTAAAAGATCTGGTATGGTTTCCTTCGGCATCGTTTCCTTGTCATGAACCTCTTATTCAATATCTTGAAGATGGTACGATCAACCGGATAGAGGGGAGCATGAACGGGGCACTTGGAAGGTTTACTTCAGAAGGTAAGATGAAAGGGATCGGTGTACTGCGGTCGCATGGCGGACGTTACCAATCGGTGCAGGATGGTGAGGTGCATATCGATATTGCTGTTATCGCTGCACCATCAGCCGATGCTTTTGGAAATGCTAATGGTGTTGATGGCCCTGCTGCCTGCGGACTCCTTGGCTTTGCTCTCGCCGACTCGCAATATGCCGACAAAGTGATTGTGGTTACCGATAACCTCGTTCCTTTTCCTTGTATCCCTTGGCAAATACAAGGTAATTATGTCGATTACACTGTGAAAGTTGACAGAATAGGAATACCTGAGAAGATTGTTTCCGGCACCACCAAAGTGACTAAAAGCCCCGACCGGCTGCTGATAGCTGAGCTTACAGCGAAGTTCTGTGATGAAGCCGGTATCATTAAAGAGGGATTCTCTTTCCAGGCCGGAGCTGGCGGCACCTCGCTGTCAATAGGAATATATTTTGGCGAAATAATGAAGCAGAAAGGTATTAAAGCACGTTTTGCACGGGCAGGCAGTAACCAATACCTTGTAAAACTGTTTGAAGAAGGATATATCGATTATGTCCTTGATGGTCAGACGTTTGACCTTGAAGGCGTTAGGTCGATGAGAGAAAACCCCAACCATGTGAACACCTCTCCGTTTACCAGTTATAACTATCACGGAAAAGGTAATTTCGCCGGTATGGTCGATGTAGTGGTGCTTGGGGCAACAGAGGTAGATGTGAATTTCAATGCTAATGTGGTTACACACTCCGATGGCCTGTTGCTTCATGGTATCGGAGGATGGCAGAACTGCCTCTTTTCAAAATGTACTATACTGCCTATTCCTCTCTTTAGAGACCGTATCCCTGTGATATGTGATAAAGTGACTACCCTCTGCGGACCGGGAGAACTGATTGATGTCATCGTTACCGAAAGAGGTATCGCTATCAATCCTTTACGAAAAGACCTTATTGAGAAGATGAAACATTCTTCTTTGCCTGTTAAAACTATAGAAGCTCTTAAAGCTGAAGCTGAAGAGATATGCGGAGTACCGGAAAAACCGGCGCTGGATGATGAAATTGTTGCCGTTATCAAGTGGGTAGATGGTACCGTTATTGATGCGGTGCGAAAAGTGAAAACATAATTTTTTACTTGTTCTTCATACTGTTATTATGACTATTTTTGATGTTTGCCCGGTTTAACCAAAGTTTTATTAATGAAAAAGAAATCTATTATCCGTATTTCATGCTTAACAGCATTGCTGTTATTGATCATAGCAAAAGGATTTAACCATACCGGTGCACAGGATACTGGTGCCAATGACATACCGGTAAAAGTTGCCGGCAAGAAATTTTTAGTATACAAGTATGATATTAAAGAGAATATAGCTCCTCCGGTATGGCGAACAACGCAAAAGGCCTTTAATATGGCTAAGGAGATGCAAGCCGACCTGATACTGATCCATATGAACACTTACGGAGGAACAGTAATTCATGCTGATTCAATATCAAAAAAGATTCTTACGTCAACTATTCCTGTGGTGGTCTTTATCGATAATAATGCTGCCTCTGCCGGTGCATGGATATCTATTTCATGTGATTCAATCTATATGGCACCCGGTGCGCGTATTGGCGCTGCAACAGTAGTGAATCAGACTGCCGAGGAGATGCCGGATAAGTACCAGTCGTATATGCGTTCTTCTATGCGTGCTACTGCTGAAACAAAAGGAAGAGACCCCGATATTGCGGAAGCAATGGTGGATGAAGATAAATATATTGAGGGAGTCAGCGATTCCGGGAAAGTGCTTACTTTTACTACTGGTGATGCCATTAGGCATGGTTTTTGTGAAGGGGAAGTAGCTAATATTAAGGAGTTGATGGAGAAATATGGTGTTGATGATTACGAGATCGTTGAACACCGTTTAACTGCCATGGATAAGATTATAGGGTTCCTTATTAGCCCGGCGATCAGCGGATTACTCATTATGTTGATCATTGGTGGCATCTATTTCGAGTTACAGTCGCCAGGGATAGGGTTTCCCCTTGCCGCTGCAATGGTTGGTGCATTGTTGTATTTTGCCCCGTTATACCTTGAAGGTCTCGCAGCCAATTGGGAGATCATGATATTTATAGCAGGCTTTGTCCTGATAGCTGTTGAGATATTTGCTATCCCGGGATTTGGGGTGGCTGGGATTTCAGGCATAGTTCTTATTATTACCGGCTTGGCATTTAGTATGCTCGATAATGTGGTCTTTGATTTTTCGCATATCGAACCGATGAAAATCTTTGGTGCATTTTCCATTGTTATGACATCCATATTTTTGGCAATTATTTTTTCCTATATAATCACCGACAGGATTTTTGGCCATAAAACAGTCCTTTTCGGACAACTCTCACTCAATACCAATCTTGATAAAACCGAAGGCTATACCACTTCTGTGGCAACCACTGCTGCGTTAGTGGGAAAATCCGGTGTTGCATTTACTGTATTACGACCCTCGGGTAAGGTGGAGATCGATGATATTGTGTACGATGCTTCAGCTGAATCGGGTTATATTGATAAAGATCAAGAGGTAGTAGTTGTCAAATACGCCACAGGACAACTGGTGGTGCGACTCAAAGAGTAGATCACATGCTATTTGTTGCTGCAATGAAACTTTGGTGCTGATCAAATGTTAATAGATTGGCATATTTATAGGGTATTGCGAATAAAAATGATTAATTTTGCCAACTTAATTGCAAAAATAAAACAATGATCAAAATTACATTACCTGATGCGAGTGTCCGGGAGTATCCTAAAGGGGTAACAGGTATGGATATTGCCCGATCTATCAGTGAAGGGTTGGCAAGAAATGTATTGGCAGTAAAGGTAAATAGTGAAGTGTGGGATGCCGGCAGGCCGATTAACAATGATGCGACAATTAAGCTGTTAACATGGAACGATGACGCCGGTAAAGCAACGATGTGGCACTCTACTGCTCATCTGATGGCAGCAGCTGTTGAACAGCTCTACGCGGGAGCTAAGTTTGGTATTGGCCCCGATATTGAAAGCGGATTCTATTATGATATAGATCTTGGTGATCGAACAATAACTACTGATGATTTTGCTCAGATCGAAGATAAAATGATGGAGCTCATTAAAGAGAAGCATGAGTTTGAACGTCGTGATATTTCAAAATCTGATGCTCTTGCGTATTTTACCAAAAAAGGAGATGAGTATAAAATTGAATTGATAGAAGAGTTGGCCGACGGAGAGATTACCCTGTATCAGACCGGGGAATTTATTGACCTCTGTCGTGGGCCTCATCTTCCTGACAGTTCGTATATTAAAGCAGTGAAAATTCTTAGTGTGGCCGGTGCTTATTGGCGAGGTGATGAAAAAAGGAAACAGCTGACCAGATTATACGGAATAAGTTTTCCAAAAAGAAAAGAGCTTGATGAATATCTGGTTATGATGGAGGAAGCCAGGAAACGCGATCATCGGAAACTGGGAAAAGAGATGGAGTTGTTTGCATTTTCTCAGCAAGTAGGAATGGGTTTGCCGCTTTGGCTTCCCAAAGGAGCTCAGCTTCGTGAAAGATTAGAAGCTTTTCTTAAAAAAGTTCAGGAAGAGGCAGGATATGAACCGGTAATAACACCGCATATCGGAAATGTAAACCTCTATAAAACTTCCGGACATTATGATAAGTATGGAAAAGACTCCTTCCGTCCTATAGAGACTCCTCAGGAAGGGGAAGCTTTTATGCTGAAACCTATGAACTGTCCGCATCATTGCGAGATATATAAGGTGATCCCTAAGTCATACAAAGACCTGCCTGTGCGATTTGCAGAGTTTGGCACTGTGTATCGTTATGAACAGAGCGGTGAGTTGCATGGCCTTACCAGGGTCAGAGGATTTACACAAGATGATGCGCACATATTTTGTACCAATGATCAGGTGAAAGATGAGTTTAAAGGTGTTATCGATATTATTCTCTTGATCTTCAAAGCACTAAGATTTGACGATTATATCTGTCAGATATCCCTTCGTGATAAGGCAGATAAGGTAAAATATATTGGTAATGACGCTAACTGGGAGAAAGCTGAACAGGCAATCATTGAAGCCGCTGCAGAGAAAGGGTTAAAGACAACCATAGAATATGGTGAGGCCGCCTTTTATGGGCCAAAGCTCGATTTTATGGTGCGTGATGCACTGGGAAGAAAATGGCAGCTGGGCACCATTCAGGTTGATTATAATCTGCCCGAACGTTTTGATCTTGAGTATACCGGCAGTGATAACCAGCCGCATAGGCCGGTGATGATCCATAGAGCTCCTTTTGGTTCAATGGAGCGGTTTGTCGCGGTATTACTGGAACATTGCGGTGGGAATTTTCCCCTTTGGCTGACGCCCGAACAGGTTATTATACTGCCAATCAGTGAAAAGTATAATATTTACGCAGAAAAAGTTTTAAAATTGTTAAAAAATTCCGATCTTCGCGCAAAAATTGATTGTCGAAACGAGAAAGCTGGGAAAAAAATCCGTGATGCGGAAATTAATAAAATACCC
>JAVVFR010000070.1:0-7388 GCA_032250595.1 Bacteroidales bacterium
CATCAATCGACATTGTTGTCTCAGTATACAACGAAGAAGAAGGCCTCCGGGCTTTTGTCGAAAAAACCAAAGAGGTGCTGCAAAATTTAAACCTGCGGTCGTGTATTTTGCTTGTTAATGACGGCAGTTCTGATAACTCAGTACATATCATTAACGAACTGGCTAAAAATTCACCCGTGGTAAAAGCCATACACCTCTCACGTAATTTCGGCCACGAAGCTGCCATGCTCGCCGGTATCGATCACAGCAACGCCGATGCACTGATATGCCTTGACGCCGATATGCAACATCCTCCCGATGAAATACCTGCAATGGTGAAAAAAATTAATGAAGGTTTCGACATTATTAATATGGTCAGAAATGATCGTGATGATGGCGGTTTCTTCAGAAAAATAACCAGCGCACTCTTCTATAGCATTATCAACCGGATATCTCCTGTAAAACTCGAGAAAAATGCCTCCGATTTTTTTATCATCTCTCGTAAAGTAATACGGATATTGCAAAAAGAGTATCGTGAACGTACCCGGTTTTTGCGTGGGTATACTCAAATTGTAGGTTTCAGGAAAACTACGCTCAGTTACTACGCTGATAATCGTTACGCAGGAAAAAGCAAGTATTCATTATCGAAACTTCTTATACTCACTACCGGTGCCATCGTCTCTTTCTCAAAGGTTCCTTTATATATGGGATTAGTGTTAGGATTGCTATCCGCCATTATGGCGATTGGTGTGCTGGTATACTCAATTGTGATCAAAATTTCCGGTGGAGCACCTCCTGGATATACCACTCTTATTGTATTTATGAGTTTTATGTTCGCAATACAGTTCTTCCTGATAGGCATTCTCGGTCTTTACATTGGATATATTTTTGACGAAAATAAAAAACGACCGATATATATTGTTGACAATTGTATTGGCTTTGATAATGATAAGGTTTAAAATATGGAAAATATCCCTTTCAGAAAACTAACAAAAAATGACCTGTACGGTTCCATTTTAATAATAATTCTTACCGCATTGCTTATTTGGTTTACCTTGGGGAATATGATCTTTTCCCTTAATAATGTGTCATTTGCCAAAGGTGGTGATGGAGCAAAAGGATATTTTTCATCACAATATCATGTTCAACACGACGAAGGGATAACCCACTTTAACGGCATGAACTACCCTTTTGGCGAACATATTTTTTTTACCGACTGCCAGCCACATATCACCATCGCCATAAAACTTACCAAAGACACAGTATTCGATATCTCCGATAAAACCATTGGAATTATCAACTCCTTAATGTTGGTGTCACTGATTTTTGGCGCTCTCTTTCTTTATTTGATCTTTCGTAAATGCAGAATTCATCATCTGCCTGCAATTCTTTTTTCTTTGATAATTATCTTCTTGTCCCCACAAATTCAACGAATGAGCGGGCATTTTTCCCTCGCATATCTGTCGCATATCCCCGGCACTATTTGGTTTCTGATACTTTTCTATGAGAAGAAAAACTTAAAAACATCCTTATGGCTATTTATTTGGGGAATCTTTATTGCGCTAACCCATTTCTACTTTTTTGGCATCTATGCTATGCTGCTGTTGCTGTTTTGGCTATATGCATTCTTTAACAAGCGTTTCCTGATGCTGGCAATATGGAAAAAAATAGGTTTTGTGCTGTTGCAGATTGGCCTGCCCTTACTACTTATCTGGATGTTCCTTCTCACTGATACTGTTGTCGACCGTCCCGGAACACCTTGGGGTTTTCTTCACTACAGAGCCTTTCCTGAGAGTGTATTTTTGCCATTCCATAAACCATACGGGCAATGGGTTACCCAAATATTTAATACCGGTTACATCGACTGGGAAGGCCTTAATTATATGGGGGTCATCACTACACTTTTTACCCTCTTTGTTATTATCAAAGTAATAGTACGACTGATAAAACGGCAATGGACAAAAGTATTTAATATTTGCAACCATCCCCTGTTGAATCTATTTTTATGGGCTTCTTTTTTAAGTCTCTTGTATTCCTTTGGTTTGCCTTATATCTTGAATATGGAGGGAATATTAAGATACCTTGGGCCAATTAAACAGATGCGCGGTATTGCAAGATTTTCATGGCTTTTCTATTATATCATGTTTATTCTTGCCGTTGTCACCGTCGATCGGATAACAAAAAATTCTAAAACTATTATCAGGTATTTTATTTTTGCTTTACTGACAATTATTGGCAGTATTGAGGCATATTTCAATATTAATGGACATAGGGAGGCTATCAATAATTCCTTCCCTTCCATCACTATTCATGAAACCGTTATGCAAAACAACGACAAGTATCAGGCTATTGTGTTGTTACCTTATGTGCATATTGGTTCAGAAAACATCTGGCTCTCTGACGGAGAAGAACTGTTTTCACCGGCATTTGTATATTCATTGGAAACAGGCATTCCTATTACATCAGTATTGATGTCAAGAACATCATTATCACAAACATGGCAGCAAATAACTCCTTTTTATTATCACACCGGAGCGGCTGAAATATTAAAAAAATACAATGAAAAACCGTTATTGATCATTGCCAGGAATGACACTATAACACTCAAATCGGTATATAAAAACATTATTCGATCAGCAACAAAACTGGAAACCAATGAAACATGGTCGTTATACAGCATCTCTTTTGATTACTATAAAGCTGCAATTTCAACTAACAAAAAAAGCCTAAGTGAGGCACGTAATCATTTGCTCAACGAGGCCATTTGGCAGAAAAACGGAAAAGATACTATTATTGAAAAATTTAACCGGAATGCCTATATTTTTGACACGATTATTCCCGATACCATAAAGGAGCTGGATATTCTATTTGCTATTGAAGATATTACTATCGACCTCTATCCCCGCATCCCTTTACACGTATTATCATATTCAGAAGAGTATAAAGGGAACTCCTATTATCAAAATTTAGGGGCGATGATTTATGCGATAGAGGGAAAGAAAGCATTAATACGGATGCATTACAGAATGGATGAACAGGCCACCAGATTGCATCTGGCACTGTTGCCTACCAAAGAGTTGAAGCCTGACCAAAGGCTTGTGATTGAGAAACCTGTAGTTTTCAAAGCATCTGATGATGTTATTCAGTAACACTAAAAATAAAACCCCACTGCTATTTCGCGAGTGGGGTTAAAAAATTTTTTATACCGGGGTCTGTTATTACTTCTCTTCTTCAGCCGGTTCTTCGGTTTCTTTCACAACAATCTTTTGTACAATAATTGAATAAAAAGGGATGTAATCTAATCCACTTTCAGCCATTGTAGCCCTGTATTCTTTAATATAGCCTGCTTTACTCATATGATGCTGATCAACGGCTGTTTCAACATCATCAATATGTTCCTCTGATTCTTCAGTTTCCGCATCGATCTCAGCATCACCTTCTTCATCAGTTTCTGCAATAAGCTCTTTTTCCATCTGATCCACCTCTTCCTTCGTCAAGCGCTCTTCTTGCACAATACCGGTTACAATCAATATTTTGCCTTGTAAGTCCGGATCAAAATCCGCTGAGTCTTTGGCAGCAAAAAGTTTAATACTTAAATCATGATCTGCCGGGCAAACGAAGTGAATTTTCCTTTTGCTATGCGCACACATATGCTCTGCAAGCCCTTCAACAACTACCACTGAATCAACATAATCGGCAGCTACCTCTATAAACTCACCCACTTTCAATGGTTTTTCTTCATTACTTTCATTTTTATTACCGCAAGCAGCAATAGATGCGATTGCGATAAATAATACCAATAGTTTTTTCATACTTTCAATTTTTAGTTAGATTAACAGTAGGCAAAAATATAAAAACAATTACTAGAATTGCAACTTCCTGTAAATTTTATTAATAACATTTGTTCTCCTGTTTTAACAAGATGAAAGTTCATACCTTCGCACCAAATATGTATTCAATAAACAATATATCCATCCACTTCACCGGAGAAGACCTTTTCAGTGGGATATCATTTATGATACATGAGAAGGAGCGTATTGGCCTGGTGGGTCGCAACGGAGCGGGGAAGACCACTTTACTGCGTATCATTTGCGGAATACAGAACCCGCACGAAGGGGAGGTAGTGATACCACAAGAAAAGAAGGTAGGCTATCTACCCCAGGAACTTACAGCCGACAACACCATTACTGTTCGCCAACAGGCTATGATGGCTTTTACAGAGACAGACAAGCTGGAGAGACGTATTAACGAGATTACTGAAGAACTCTCAAACCGCAGTGATTATGAATCGAATTCATATAAAAGTCTCATTGATGAGTTCAGCTTCTGCAACGAACGTTTCGCCATACTCGAAGGTGCAAACCGGGATGCTGAGACAGAAAAAGTACTTCTCGGCTTAGGATATAAACATACCGATTTTGATCGTCCATTATCGGAATTCAGTGGCGGATGGCAGGCGAGAGCTGTAATTGCCAAGTTACTTTTGGAGAAACCTGGCATTATACTTCTTGATGAACCAACAAATCACCTTGATATTGAATCTATAGAGTGGTTGGAGGAATTCCTTATCAACTATCCCGGCGCGGTAGTGCTTGTGTCTCATGACAGAGCGTTCCTCGACAATGTGACACACCGTACGATAGAGATTGCCCGCGGTAAGATCTATGACTACAAAGCAAGTTACAGCAACTATCTGGAACTAAGAGCGCAACAGATGGAGCAACAACAAGCTGAGTATAGCAGTCAACAACGTGAAATAAGAGAGGTAGAACGGTTTATCGATCGATTCCGGTATAAGGCCACAAAAGCGAAACAAGTGCAGTCGAGGATTAAAAAGCTGGAGAAGATGGAAGTCATTAATCCGGAAGAGTCTGCTAACAGCACTATTCATTTCAGGTTCCCCCCAGCACCACGATCCGGAAAAGTAGTTGTTGATGCTAAAGCTGTATCAAAACGTTATGGCAACCATGAAGTGTTAAGAGATTTAGATTTTGCTATACTGAAGAACGACTATATCGCTTTTGTTGGCAAGAATGGTGAAGGGAAAACCACCCTTGCCCGCATGATCATAGGAGAACTGGAGTATACAGGCGAAATAAAAACCGGTTATAATGTATCGATAGGATATTTTGCTCAGAATCAGGCCCAGTTACTTGACGGGGAGAAGACCCTGCTACAAACCATAGAAGATGAAGCGCCTTTAGAGGTAAGATCAAAAGCACGCGGCATCCTCGGTGCTTTCCTCTTTAGTGGTGATGATGTACATAAAAAGGTGAAAGTGTTGTCTGGCGGAGAAAAATCAAGACTGGCACTGGCAAAACTCCTGCTTAACCCGGTCAACTTTTTGATCCTGGATGAGCCAACAAACCACCTGGATATACGATCCAAAGATATTCTTAAAAGCGCATTGCTCCATTTCGACGGAACCGTAATTGTGGTATCCCATGATCGTGATTTTTTGCAAGGCCTTACTAATAAAGTATTTGAGTTTAAAAATAGAAGTGTTAAACAACACTTTGGTGATGTGTATGATTTCCTTGAGAAAAGAAAAATCGAACACCTGAAACAACTCGAAAAGAAAAAAAGAGCAACGAATAATCAAAAAAATGCCCCGGAAAAAAAGACCGATTACCTGAAAAAGAAAGAACTTGAAAAAACAATCCGAAAATTAAGTAACCGTATTGCCAATATTGAAGCATCTATCGCTGATACTGAGAGAAACCAACAGGTTCTGGAAACTAAGCTTGCAAACCCATTACAAAACAAAGAAGAGGTTGAGCAAAAAGATTTTTATGGCACTTATGCTGCTAATGAACGTTTAATTAAAGACCTTATGGAGGAGTGGGAAACACTACACTCCTTTCTTGAAGAGGCAAAACGTAAAATTTCATAAGAAAGAGGAGCTGAAAAATTATTACCGGTTCGTTGACAGTTTGGATCTGTATTCAATAATAGATTGAAAATCATTTGACTTATGCTTATAAAATTCCTAATTTTATAAATAAAACAATAATTTTCAACAAAAAAAAAGATGCCATGAACAGATTTATCCTCTCTGTAATCATTTTGTTCTCCACAGTAGTTGTTACAGCACAACCTGTAATCACCTCCTCTTTCAACCCTATAACCGGGGACCACACCAAGTATCATCCAACCGGCAGTTTTGCTGAGGCAGGAAATTCCGGCTCTAATGTTTTATGGGATTTTACCGGGCTCAATATCATCTATAACCCGATAATGGGCACCTATCACCACCCTAACCAAACTATGTACGGAAGTTCATTCCCGACGGCAGATATTGCCTATGAGCAAGCATTTGTAACAGGCACCTATCATTACTACAATACCTCCAGTGCATCGATGGAAAAACTTGGTTATGCAAACGCACAGATCACTGCGATTTATGATAATCCACAAGAGATCATCACTTACCCTTTCAATTTTGGCGATGATCTCTCTAACAATTACTCCTGTACTGCCACTGTTGGTTCTTTCACTTTTACACTTTCAGGCAGTTATTCTATCGACGCAGATGCTTATGGAACACTAAGCCTACCAAGTGGCGACTACCCCACTCTTCGGCTTGCAATCCATAACGACTATACTGAGGAATATGACGATGGCTCTTCAACACTGACCTACCGCTATGATATCTATGAATGGTGGTGGGTTGATGGTGTCAACAAAAACCCCCTGATGAAGACTAAAATAGAGTATCAATACAATGCCGGATTGCCTTTTGATACAATAAAAATGGTTACGGTTTCCGATGATTTCTCAGATATAGAACACAATACAGGCATTACACGACAGATCAAATTATCTCCCAATCCGGTTATCGACAATCTCTCCATCGACTTCTCAATAAGCAGCGAAGAAATTATTGAATGTAATATCTACGATATGACAGGACAATTGGTATTATCAGAATCTGCTGAGAAATACTGTGCGGGAAAACATTCCAAAATCATACACTGTGCTTCTTTGTATCGTGGCTCATACCTGGCTGCTGTCAATATTGGCGGCAACCAGCAAACAATGAAATTTATCAAAATTGAATAACTTCATTAGTGATTTCTTACTTTCAAACTTTTCGCAAAATCTACAAGCCCGCTTTTTCGATCCGGAGAGACATTAACTTGTTCAAGGTAGGCCATGGCTTGTTTGTATAAATCTTCTATTCTTTGTTCTGTTACCTCTTTTATATTCAATCTATTATAGATATTCTTTACTTCCTTGATCTTCTCACTGTCTTTATCATTTTGCTGTAACCAGTAATACAACAGTTCTTTATTCTCCTTGTCGGCTATTGCTTGTGCAGTAGTAAGCAAAAATGTCTTTTTGTTGGAAATAATATCATTTCCGGTCCGTTTTCCGAACTTATCAACACTTCCATATACATCCAGCAG
>JAVVFR010000071.1:0-7330 GCA_032250595.1 Bacteroidales bacterium
ACCCTTTCTGAACCCCGCATCTCTTCAAAACCACTATAGGCAGCATCAAACCATTTATCTGTCCATGAAAATTCTGCTACTGGCAAATTGGTACGAAGCCCGGGCACCATACGGGTGGTAACAAGGCCATCAGCAGTTATTATTGCGGTTCCATATTTATTATACGTTCTGATTTTTCTCGTTGTAAACCAATCAGGGTGTTGCTCAGGAGTATTAAACTGAAATGGGTGATAACTTAAAAAACGTCCACGGTCATCCACATCAACACGGTAATTCCAGGTAGTAATGAACCTGCCTTCATCATCGTATTGCTGTACAACGGTATGTACCAGGTTGGAATTCAACACACTGTTCAGGTAAGTGCTTGTTTGTGACTTAAGAAGCATCATATTACGCTCAAGAAAAATATTTGTCATACTACCAGGCCAGTAAGGGGTAGTCTCAAAAGCATAGTTATAGGTGGTGATATATCGGGTTGTATCCGGTAAGCCATTTACTATCAACGTGCTGCCCAATACCGTTTCCGATTTAGTAAGCCCGGTCTGATGATCATAAGAATAATGGGTAATAGAAAGTAATCCTTCATCATCCCTGGTGACACTTTCCACGGCTTTAAAAACTGTTTGATACCTTTTTGCATTAACGTAAGCATCTATATGGTACATGTCATCTTTGAAAGCCTGGAAATTTTTGTAATCCAACGTCGATATAGTATTGGAAACACCCTGGTATCCCTCCTTTTGCAGGATATAGTCATTTAATGCAATGGCCTTTTGGATGACCGGTTGCCTGTCAAACATCGCGTTCATCTGTGCTGATGACAAACTTAGGATATGGTTTTGTGGTAAGATGTTCAATCCTTTCATTGCCGGGTTAAACACCAGCTTCATTTCATCTATATATCCGTCATGGTTTTCATAGATAGGGAAAGTAAAAGCATTCACCGGAAGTATAGTATTGGATTTATAGCTATTATATTTCACATCATTTTCCATGAGAATATAATCATAAACTATCGATTCATAAGGCGTTTGTGCAACTGCTTCAAACAGTTCTATTTTTTTCAACACGGGTTCATACCGTTGTTCATTATCGTTGGTGATCATCTCCACCAGATCGTGTTGGTGATAAGTAAAACCCTTCAGATGCACACACTGTTGTTTCCGGTAAACAGTAACAGTGGTATCGGGAGTGCCATAATAAGATATTCTTTTTGCACCATCGGGATAGACCTCAGCAATGTATTCATAGTAGTGGTTATCGTTAATAGTATTATCAACCCTTATATTTATTGCAAGTTTTGACATGTAGGTTGTAAAATCATTTTTATAAAACATTCCCGTAGAAGGCAAGGCAGGAGCATAGTACCCCTGGGTTTCATGGCGCAGTTGCTCAGACTTCAGGAAATCACCGAAAGCGACGATATAGTTACTCCAATAGCTTGCCGGCACAGCCTGGTAGTGGCCACTGCCGTATATATAATTCATTATCACGGGAGTGTTAACACCATCGTTAAGTGTTTTACTTTTAAGGCGCAGCCCACCGGAATGATCATTCATAGGCATGCTAAAAGTTCTGTACAGAGATTTTATGGCACCAGTGCCACCGATACGGCTTTGAAGCAGGCTACGCATTATAGCCACTTTATTATAGTGATCTATAAACGGCAGATGGTCGTCGATCAAGGCACCGGCGCCACTCCAGCCTGCTCTGTCACCCAAATAATCGAACCTGTCGCGCTCATACTCCAGTGTCACCGTTCCTTTCCCCGGCATAGTGATCCGGGTCATCGACCACGCGTCTCTGCCAAAGTTAACTGCCGAGGAGTCGAGATAGTAACCAAAAAGATCAGTCAGGGGTGCATTATCCCATGACAATGTTACCAAAGGATAAAATGACAAGGTGGCTGTAATCGGATCATGCTGTAATGGTGGCTGTTTGAACTCATATGAGCGGTAAGGCAACATACATATAGTAAGGTTGTTATAAGTAGGAGCGTATAACGAAGGGCCTGCCTGCCGTAACGATGGCCGTAGAAGGCTCCCAGTGATATGCCTCTTATGGATCTCATCATAGGAAGGGTTGAAGCCATAATCGAAAGTGTATTTCCTAATCTCGCTTAATGAAGAGTGTTCTATCTCCTCCGGAAAAAACTCCACACTCAGCAGTGTGGTCTTACCCCTTCCAACACTATCCCGGAACTGTTCCAGCCACACCGGGCTCTCAGGATGCACCGACAGCAGGTCGAGCTGTATCTTTGGCTTGTCATCGTTGTCACGGATCACATATTTTGAGACACAAAGCTCATCAACACTGCCTCTTTCTGCATAATTGAACCTGATACTACCCGTACATGTACCGGTAGTGGCATCCTTTACTTCTATTATGTCGTACCGCATGGTTTCAACAGGGTAATGAACTTTGAGTTTTGAGTGGTCGTTATCCTGCGAATGAAACTTTATATCTGCATAAGCAAAAGGAAGCTTACTTGCAGGGGCAGCCGATATCTGAGGGAAGTTATTAAAAGGTATCTCAAAATAATCATGGTCGATATCAAAGCGTTGAGAAATCGAGAAGTGATACTCATGGAGGGGTGTAACTATTTTCGTCACATACGCTTTTTCGTGCATAAGGCTGGAGGCTCTGTCGGTATTGGAAAAATTTTTCCATTCACGGTGCTTTGGCACCTCTACATCAACTCCTCCACCATTTCCTATTAACGAATTTTCTATCTGCAGTGGTTCAGTATATTCTATTCTTATCCAGTCGCCGGCATCTTCGATATCTGCCCTGCCGTTATTGTTAAGGTCTTGATAGTCGTGGCTTCTTACTTCAGTAAGGAGCCACTCTGCGATGAAATCAATCTTCCAGAACTCTCCTTTGACCTGTTCAGATCCGTTGTTACCTGCGCCATAAGGCAGTGAGCTCCAATAAGGGTCTTCGGAGAAGAGGTACTTCTGTCCTCTTAACGGCCGGCCAAAGACATATTGTGTTCCGTCGCCGATGGTAATAACGAAGGAAGAGAAGTCTTCGTAGGTAACCTTCCTTTCATCAGCAGAGGGATAAAAAGCATTTGACCCGGCCGGAGGCCCTTCCACGTTTCTTTTAAAATAGCGGTTATTCACATAGGGAGGTATTGCAATAGCCGCGGCATAACTGCCATTGATGGCAAGGCAGGTATCGCTGGTGGCCTCATAGAGTCCTGAGAAGTTGTAATTGTTGATACGGCTGTACTCCTGTGTAATGGTAAATGTCTTTGTAGTATGAGAGATACGCCATGGTGCGGTCTGTGTCAGCTTAAACGCATGTGAATCCCCTGGATTACCGTTATTCCAGAAAGCATTGCTGCCTGCACCCGGTATTGAGAGGCGATACAGGTCAGGGGTCATTTGCACCGCAAAAGAGTCGGCCAAACCGGTATAGCGTAAGTCTTTGCCGCTTGCCAGAGGATTGGAGAAATGCGATGCTGACAACAGTATCCCGTTACTGTCGGTCAACGGCATACACGATAACCAACCATCATTAAAGCAACCTGCACTGTTTGACATGGTTGCTTCAATAGCAGTGGCGGAATAGTCAGGCTCAAAAGCACCGTAGTCCCTGACAATACTCCCAAAGTTGATACACCATCCCAGGCCTACCTCAGAAGCATGACGGCCGGCTTTTATCCCGGCTGTATAGTTAATGTTCACCGGTAACGATAACTTCCTGCCCTCTGCATTGATTAAAGGCAGCGCGAAGTTCATATCACCAGAATGATCTACATTGATAAGCTGCTCAATATGATCCATTGTTGCCTTTTGTAAGTCATGTGCTTCTGCCGAAGCATCCAACTTCTTCCCGGGGTCTGTCGTGGTTTGTGCCATAGTTACCATACCATAGAGTATCGCAACAACCAACATCCAACTCTTACTCGCAAAAAATAACCGATAGCTGCAGTTATCATTCTGCCTTCTTGCTCTTCTCATCATCACGTAAATGTGTTTTTATTGAACATTTACGGAGTGGTTGTACTTTCATATTGATATATGCGAAAAGGAGAAAAAAAAGAGAAAAAATAACATTTTTTTTATTTCGGGCTCTGTAGTGTTTTGTTTTATAATGCTTTAAATTTTTCACTATGGCCATTCAAATATTTATACTGTCTGCTTTTAATGAAATAAACCTCAGACTATTCACCAAAAAACATATCCTGGTATTTATCCCAAATTAAGCCGCAGATAATATATGAGCGGGCTGTTTATTAAAAGCTGCCAATTTACTATATTAAATATATAAAATATTTCTTATTATATACTTGACCTGACTAACTATTTTTATTATTTTTGTCATTATGGTAAAAATAAAAATCAACAGATATAATATGCAACCAAGAGATTTGTTGCTAAAATGAAAGCAAAAATTAGATATTTTTAAGCCCGGGGCGATTACGCAACTTGCAGTCATAAAACCATTAAATTAAAAAATAAACATATAATTATATATGCTCATAAATTGCAACTATTTACAACAATTTAAAAAAAGCGACTGAATACATATAAATACTACTAATAATCAAAAAATTAGAATTATGATTAAAAAAGTTATTACAGCGGCCGGCATTTTTGCCATTATTTTAATGCTCATGGTTTTAGGCAACAGCACACAGGGCAACAACCTATCTTTAAACAATCCCTGTCAGTTTTATGAAATTGCTACTATCGGGGCTGAGGAAACAGACTTATTTGTTAACGGTCTAGAGCATGGTGATGGCCCTGCTTCTATTAAGCAAGAAAAAACAGCTCCTTTGATAAAAACGCTCACAGCGTTATCTCCTGAGGAAAAAGAGAACGCGGTTATCGCTTTTGAATGCAGCTTAGAAGACCGTAATCGAGCGAAGATCATTGAAGAAAAATGGAACAGCGGAGCTTATGAAGAGGCGATAGCACTGCTAAAAAATTTTGATGGAATAGAAGAGATGGCATTAGGAATAACATGGAAAAATCCAAAGACAGCATCCTCAAAAAAATGGGCCGGTGATGCACGTATAGGGTTAAGGGAAGATATTCAAAAAGTAACCTATGATATCGACGATGCAACAGGCAATCTGATAGCGGCTTTGCTTTTTCTAGACAGTAATGCATATTACAGCTTCACTATTAATCTCTCCACCGATGGTGGTCTTACATGGCAAGAAACCTATTTGTGGACAGTGAGTCTTTCCTATGAGATTGATATTGATGGAGTAGCATACAATGATTATTTTTACTTAGCCTACACCTATACCAACAATTTATCCGGACGTATAAGAAGATTTGATGCCAACGATGGAACGGCAGATATGAATTTCAGCCCCACCGGATTTATGGAAGTGATCAACGAAGGGGTTGCAATAAGAGAAATAGGATTAACCAGTAATTCTGATCATCCAACACCGGATTACCTGTTTTATTTTACGATTATGGACAACGACTCCATGAGATTTTTATACAGCAATTCAACGGTAACCACGTGGTATCAACCTTCCGTGCTAAACAATGTAGTAGATAATGCCAGCAGAGGCCTGGATGTTTGCTGTTCCTATCCTAATAAATTATGGGCATCTTATATCGGAACCGACGATATCTTGCACTGCGTAAACGGATGGTCGTCATTTAATAAAAAATCATTAGCCAGCACTATACTTCCAAACTCCGGTTATGTGACCTCCATCGGTGCTTATGAAGATAGTGCAATAATCCTTTACCCATTTAAAAATGGAACTGATTATGAAGTCAGATATCGAATAACTACTAATGGCGGCAATAATTGGGGAGTAGGAGTATTTAAATCAAATTCGACTACACCGTGTTTTGTTAATGATATTACAGCAAGAGGCGGAGATGGTTTTGCCATGACAGCGTTCACATCAGGACTGAATGCTGAAGGTATTTATAGGCACAGAGATTACAATTCAGTAGTTTTAAGCTCCGCTGTTTCTTTTGCGGATAACACGGTTCGGGATATAACAAAACCTTGTATCCAAAGGATAGCAAAAGAGACTTACGGAATACTCTATGTAGATTGGCCTGAAGAAAAAGCCTATTTCGACAGGAGTGACTGGGGAACAAACATCAATGAACCGTCAGCTGCATACGGCTGCTCCTTTACAGCAAGCCCCAATCCATTCAACGACCATGTTACTATCACTTTCACGCTGCCTGAAACAGGAGCAACCACAGTAACAATCTATGACCTGAACGGCAGGATTGTAAATGTTCTGAAAGATGCTACACTCAATAAAGGAGAACACGACCTCAAATGGAACACCGCAGCCGTGAACACTGCAGCCAAAACAGGCGTTTATATATGTAAGATTCAGACAGAGAAGTTTTCTGAAACAATAAGACTTTGCCTGATTCAATAGCAGTAGTTTTTACAGGATTACTTTCTTGCCTATAAAAAATACATAGCCATAATACGCTTTATACTTTTCATATAAAGCTGCTTCATGGCGTTGGTATGCAACAAGTTCAGCCACCATCTCATTCTCTTTGTATCTTGTTATAAAGATATCTTGAGCAGCCACCTGAGGAGTATAAAAATGTTCGGTCCAGCAATTTTCCGGTAAGATAAAAGAGGCAACAGGAATATATCCTGCTTTTTGCAACAGTGCCACCTTTTTCGGAATCGTATCAATTTCCGGATAAGCATCCATCCAAAAACTGGTGATCTCATCGGGCCTTCTGTCAGTAAACCAAGTAGCCTCGGTGACAGCAATATAACCCCCGTTTTTGAGGTAATTCCACCACTCTTTTATTCCCCGTTCAAATCCAATATTGTATATGGCACCCTCTGACCATATCAAATCTATTGTTTCCTGCTTAAAAGGAATACTTTCCATAGAACCGGTAATACCTTTTACTTTATTATGCAAACCTAATTTTTTAGCATTTTTATTAAACAAATCAATAAAATGGGGAAACAAATCAATACCGGTAGTATGTCCAGGTGCATGTTTGGCAAGAGTCATAGTTTGTCCGCCGGTTCCGCAGCCCAGGTCAACAATACATGAACTGTCAGTTAGATTGTCAATAAAACTTAAAGCTTTAATGGTTACTTCAGGACTTCCGGGACATTGTCTCTCAAGGACTGAAAAATATTCACATAGTAAATTAATATCGAATTCGTGAATTGACTTATTATCGTTACTCATGATAGTTTATTTTTATTATCAAACACTGCCAAAAGAAAACTATGTCTTCTGTAAGGCCTTGATCTATTATTATTTTTTTTTAAAACAATGAAATACCCTGACATGAAAATGCCAATGACAATTGATTCAATAACCTATAGTGGGCTACCATAGGTT
>JAVVFR010000072.1:0-7213 GCA_032250595.1 Bacteroidales bacterium
TGGACTCGAATGGTGATAACCGCTGATCCTGATTATTATAAGTGGACGCAATGGGCATTTACCAAAATGTTTAAGGCTTGGTACAACAAAAAGACGGATAGGGCAGAACCTGTTTCAACACTGATTGAGCAGTTTTCAAAAGAAGGCAATCGTTATGTTTTGGCTGTTTCAGAATATCAAGAAATCTTTAGTGCTGATGAATGGAATGCCATGACAAATATCCAACAGCAACAGGTGCTATTGGAATACAGAATAGCATATCTTGCCGACACAATGGTGAATTGGTGTCCGGAATTAGGAACGGTACTGGCAAACGATGAAGTTAAAGACGGTGTCTCTGAGCGTGGTGGCTATCAGGTGGTGAGGAAAAAGATGAAGCAATGGTCTTTACGTATATCAGCCTATGCAGAAAGATTGTTGAAAGATCTCGATGCCCTGGAATGGTCTGATGCAATGAAGGAGATACAACGAAACTGGATTGGCAGATCGGAAGGCGCTGTAATCGAGTTTAAGGTAAAAGATACTGATGAAGTTATTGAGGTCTTTACGACCCGTTCCGATACACTCTTTGGTTGCACCTTCATGGTGTTGGCTCCTGAGAGTGCATTGATAGAGCGTGTGGTTACTTCCGATAGAACGAGAGTGGTGAATGCTTATGTCAAAGAGGCAGTTAACCGGTCGGAACGCGACAGACAAGCTGAAGTTAAAAGGGTAACCGGCGTCTTTTCAGGTGCTTATGCCGAGCATCCTTTCACCGGTGAGGATATCCCTATATGGGTGGCCGACTATGTGCTGGCAGGATATGGCACCGGTGCAATTATGGCGGTCCCTGCGCATGATGCCAGAGATTACGCTTTTGCCAAACATTTTAATATCCCCATCATTCAGGTTATTGAAGGCGATATCTCAAAGGGTGCTTTCGATTCAAAAGAGAGTAAAGTAATTAACTCTGGATTTATCACCGGATTAAAAGTGCCGGAAGCTATAAGGAAAATGAATGCCGAACTGGAAAAACGGGGTATCGGTAAGCACAGAGTAAACTACCGTTTGCGTGATGCAATATTTAGCAGACAACGCTATTGGGGTGAGCCTTTTCCGGTATATTTTAAAGAAGGATTACCTTATGTATTGGATGAAGACCAACTGCCTCTCGAATTACCGGAGGTGGATAAATATCTTCCTACAGAAATCGGCGACCCCCCTTTGGGAAGAGCTGAAGAGTGGAAGACAAAAGAAGGCTATCCCCTTGAAATGAGTACAATGCCTGGATTTGCCGGGTCAAGTGCATACTATCTTAGGTATATGGATCCCCATAATGATAAAGTGCTTGTTGATAAAGAGGTAAATGAATACTGGCGTAATGTTGACCTCTATATTGGAGGAATGGAGCATGCTACCGGACACCTTATATATGCACGATTCTGGAACAAGTTCCTCTTCGACCTTGGGTATATTTGTGAAAATGAACCTTTCAAAAAAATGATTAACCAGGGTATGATTCAGGGACGCTCAAGTTTAGTATATCGTGTTAAAGATACAAATACTTTCGTCTCTTATAAACTTATTGATCAATATGATGTAACATCGTTGCATGTGGATGTAAATATCGTTGATAATGACATTCTTGATATGGAAGCTTTTAAACAATGGAGGCCTGAGTTTTCATCGGCTACTTTTATTCTGGATGATGATGGCCAATATCATTGTGGTCATGAAATTGAAAAGATGTCGAAACGATATTTCAATGTGGTTAACCCTGATGATTTAGCTGACAGATATGGTGCTGATACTTTACGTATGTATGAAATGTTTCTGGGGCCGCTTGAACAGCATAAGCCATGGGATACCAATGGAATAGAAGGGGTGTTCCGTTTTGTGAAAAAACTGTGGAAGCTTTTTGTCGATCAAAATGGAGAGCCCTTGGTGGTGGATGAGATTCCAACCGTCAGCGAATTGAAAGTGTTACACAAAACAATCAAAAAGGTAAAAGAAGATATTGAAAGATTCTCTTTTAATACTGCAGTAAGTAGCTATATGATCTGTGTTAACGAATTGTCGGAGCACTCTTGTCATAAGAGAGCAATACTTGAACCGCTGACAATTATCATTTCTCCCTATCTGCCGCATATCGCTGAGGAGCTTTGGGCATTATTAGATCATAAGAATACCATTGCTTTTGCCACATTTCCTGATTATAATGAAGAATACATTAAAGAGAATAGTTTTTATTATCCGATCTCTTTTAATGGGAAAATGCGGTTTAAAATGGAATTCCCGCTGGATATGCCTGTTGATGAAATAAAGCATGCTGTAGTTACCTCTGATCAGGCGCAAAAGTATCTTGAAGGAAAAAGCCCGAAAAAAGTTATTGTGGTGCAGGGGAAAATTGTTAATGTAGTGGTTTGATTTTTCAATCGGCAAAATATAATGTCTTGTTAATCAGCAGGTAATATAATTGATGCAATATTTGGAATGCTTTTTGTTTTTAGGGGGAAGGAAGAAACTAAAAATATAAGATTATGAATAATAATATCAGACAATTACTGCAGAAAGTGAACCGGCGAATGGCCTCATTCCTTCTTTCAATAGCAGTGATCATATTTTTTGCCATTGTATTAACCGCATTTTCATTATATACCTTGCCAAAGGGGAATAGTAATAATAATGCTTTTGACCGGGGTGAGAAGTTGACATATAAGGTGTATTATGATGCAATACTTACCGGCAAGGTCATTGCAGGTGAGGCGGTGTTTTCAATTAACAACGATAATAAAATTTATGATGATCAGGAGACATATCATATTGAGGCTGTTGGTAAAACAAAAGGGGCTTTTAACCTGTTTTACAAAGTTGTTGACAGGTATGAATCCTATGTAGCCGAAAAAGATTTGTTGCCCAGGTTATTCATTAGAAGAGTAGATGAAGGTGGATACACAATAAAACAAAATGTGTTTTTTGAGCCTTCAACAAACAGTGCTTCTTTTAAAGATCTAAAAAACAACCGGACATCTACGCTTAAAATACCTGATAACACCCATGATTTGCTCTCTGTGATCTATTATGCCCGTACCCTTGATTATTCAGATGCAAAAAAGGGGGATATGTATAGTTTTAATTTTCTGATTGATGATACAGTATATTCGTCATCGATAGAGATTATGGGAAGAAAAACGATATCAACATCGATAGGCAATGTTAAATGCATTCATATGCGCCCAAGGGTTATAACAGGTTCTGTGTTTAAAGATGAATACCCGATGAATTTGTATGTAAGCGATGATGAGAACAAAATACCCCTCCTCATGTCAACCGGTGTTATTATTGGCACTGTTAAAATGGAATTAGTAAAATACAGTGGGTTAAGAAATTCGTTTACAGCTTTGGAAAAGAATTAATTGCTGTTGAGCGCGTTCAGATCTTCAAAGGCGACTAAAAGTCGTGTTACCATTGAAACTTCACCATTACGAAGGAATTTTCGCGGATCATAATATTTTTTGTTGGGTTTATCATCACCGTCGGGATTTCCGATTTGCGTTTGCAGATAATCTTTGAACTCATTGTAATATTGGTGTACACCATCCCAGAATGCCCATTGTGTATCTGTATCGATGTTCATTTTTATGACACCATAATCAATAGCTTCCTGAATCTCTTCACGGCTGGAACCTGATCCCCCATGAAATACAAAATTTACAGGATTTGTCGGTGTATGGTATTTTTCCTGAATGAATGTTTGTGAATTTTTGAGGATTTTTGGGGTAAGTTTTACATTTCCCGGTTTATAGACACCATGAACATTGCCAAATGAGGCTGCGATAGTAAAATTGGTCGATATTTTCGATAACTCTTCATAGGCATATGCCACTTCTTCAGGTTGTGTGTAGAGTCTGGAACTGTCAATGCCTGTATTGTCAACACCATCTTCTTCTCCTCCTGTAACACCTAACTCAATTTCAAGTGTCATTCCAATTTTGTCCATACGCTGTAAATATTTTTTACATGTTGCGATATTCTCTTCCAGTGGTTCTTCAGAGAGATCAAGCATATGTGAGCTAAAAAGAGGTTTCCCTTTGGCTTTAAAATGTTGTTCTCCGGCGATAAGAAGTGCATCAATCCATGGTAATAACTTACGGGAAGCATGGTCGGTATGGAGAATTACTGCTACTCCATACTCTTCAGCTAAAAGATGTACATGTCTGGCACCTGCAATTGCCCCGATGGTGGCTGCCAGTTCGTTGTTATTCGAAAGACCTTTTCCGGCAGTAAAAGCTGCACCACCATTGGAAAACTGGATGATGACAGGCGATTTTGCCAGTGAGGCTGCTTCAAGTACTGCGTTGATGGAGTTGCTCCCTACAACATTTACTGCCGGTAACGCAAACCGATTGGCTTTCGCTACTTCAAATACTTTTTTTACATCATCACCGGTGATCACGCCGGGCTTTACGGTTGCAAGAATCTTTTTGGTCATTTTTTTTGAACTTTCTATTTATAAATTGCTTAAAAAATGTTGCTCTTTTTCAAATGCTAAGGTAAGATTTTTTGTGTCATAATAAAAATTCTTCCTCCACCTTTGTAAAAATATTTGTGCCAATTTGTCAGTCATCAATACAATTACTATTTTTGCATTATAATGAAATTTGACAAAGCAAGTTTTTTACCAGAAAAACACAACAGCTCTGTCGACACTTATTTCGGATAAAATAAAGGATAAAACATGTATTCGTCTGCTCTACAGTGTTTGTGAAATGACGGATTATAGGAATAACATAATATGGACATACAAGGAATAAAACAACGATTTGGTGTTATAGGGAATGCACCCCTTTTATATCGTGCTATTGATACAGCTATTCAGGTAGCACCAACGGATATAACAGTGCTTATCAGTGGTGAGAGCGGAGTTGGGAAAGAGGTTTTTCCAAAGATCATTCATCAGCTGAGTGCCCGGAAACACGGGAATTATATTGCTGTTAATTGTGGTGCTATTCCTGAAGGGACCATCGATTCAGAGCTCTTTGGTCATGAGAAAGGTGCATTTACCGGTGCCCATGATAACAGAAAAGGATATTTTGAGGTCGCTAGCGGAGGTACAATTTTTCTTGATGAAGTAGCAGAATTACCACTTTCAACGCAAGTCAGGTTGCTTCGTGTTCTAGAATCGGGGGAGTTTATGAGGGTTGGCTCTTCCAAAGTTATAAAAACTGATGTGCGGGTGGTCGCTGCTACCAACGTGAATATTTTGGCTGCCATACAACAAGGGAAATTCAGAGAAGATCTTTACTATCGGTTGAATACGGTCCCAATTTTTGTGCCACCTTTACGTGACCGAAAAGAAGATATTCATCTGTTATTCAGAAAGTTCGCTGTCGATTTTTCTGAACGCTACAGAGTGCCCCCTATGCAATTGAGTGATGAGGCCAGAGTATTACTCGAAAAATACCGATGGCCGGGAAATGTCAGACAGTTGCGTAATATTACAGAACAGATATCAATTATTGAACAAGAACGTATCATAACAGCAGAAATACTACAGCGATATCTACCCGATTTCGATGCTAATAACTTACCTGTTTTGTTTCAAAAACCGGATGCTGCATCTGGTATGAGTGACAGAGATTTGCTCTATAAAGTGCTTTTTGATATGAAAAGAGATATCACAGAATTGAAACAGCTCGTTTTTGAAATATTGCAGGATCCTGAAATTATGGAAAGAGTGCGTGAAAATGAATCCGGTATTGTCGACCGACTGGAAAACAGTTCGCTGGTGCCCGATATTCAACGTCATGGATCTGCTAATATGCGCTACGCTGATAATCCCTCAACTGTCGACAGTAAAAATGAAGAGTATATTGAAGAGAGTGAAATAATCGAAGAGTCACTGTCGTTGCAACAGAAAGAGATTGATATGATAAAAAAAGCGTTGGAAAAATATAAAGGAAAAAGAAAAAGTGCTGCTGCTGAATTGGGAATCTCCGAACGGACACTCTATCGTAAAATCAAGGAACATAATATAAAAGCATGAATAATGTTTCATCAGCCGGTTGATGTAATCATAAAAAATATTGTCACATGATATTTAAAAATATTAAAGCAGGGTTGTTATCTCTCACTTTTTGCCATCTTTTTTTAATCCATGGATGTATAGAGATTACGATGACGGGAGGATCAATTCCTGCAGAAGCAAAAACATATTCTGTTCAATATTTTCAGAATAGCGCATCGTATGTCCAGCCTGTATTAAGTCAAAAATTAACGGATGCGATAAAGGACAAGATCATGTCGCAATCGAAACTTACGCTGACAGAGGAGATGGGAGACCTCCACTTTGAAGGGGAAATAACTGCTTATACCGTTGCTCCCCTGGCTATTACCGGTGATGATCAGGCTGCAACAAACCGGCTTACAATAAGAATCAATGTAAGATTTTATAATAAGTTTAAAGAAGAAGATAATTTTGAATCTTCATTTGCCCGATACGAAGACTTTAGCAGTGATGTCAATCTTGCAGATATTGAAGATCAGTTGATGGATGCTATCATAGAAAAACTTGTTGATGATCTCTATAATAAAGCACTCGTGAATTGGTAAATATGTTGTTGAAATGATACTCTTATAAGATTGGCACTTTGTTATTAACTAATTAAAATTTTCTACCTTTGTAAATAATAATTTCATGATGATGGATAGTTTACAGTTTATTAACGCAATAAAGTACAGAGAACAGTTTGAAAAAACTGCAGTATCTGATATATATTCATTGCTGAAGCATTATCCATTTTTTCAGACAGCCCATTTGCTATTGTTAAAAAAACTGCATGATATAAAAAGCCCTGAATTTAGTAACCGGTTGGGCTTATCTGCCATACATGTTGTTGACCGTTCAATACTCTATAATCTAATTCATTATGACCGGTTTATTGATGCGGCATCAGCCTCTTCAAAACAACCTGATGTAAGTGGCCAAGATGAATTACAAACGCAGAATGATAAAGCAAAAGTGGATCATCATGAAGTTGCAACTAAGCATGATAAAGAGAAGGGAGAGAAAGGGAGTGCCATTGAAAAAAAGAGTACTACAGAGAATATTGCCGGAAATATGGAAGAGAAAGAGAAAAATATTGGTATTGAAGATATTCCCGGAGAAGAAGTTAATTCCGGTGATTTAATGGATAAATTCTCTCTTATTGATAAATTTATCCAGGAAGAGCCA
>JAVVFR010000073.1:0-7194 GCA_032250595.1 Bacteroidales bacterium
GCATGCCCTGTGCCAGCGTTATGGAGGCAGGTATCCCGTAATCTTTCATATGCTTGATAGCAACAGACTTGTACTTCTTGATGTAATCATCGGGCGACAAACGGGTTGAATCATTGTGAGGCAGAGCTATCAATGGATCGATCCATAGGAGGGATAGTGTCAGAACAAGAAGCGATGTTTTATGCATCAATAAATTTTTTTCAAAATTACTACTACCTCTCACTCCTCCTACGATAGTACTTTTTTTTTGTTCACATAGCATTGTTAGTTTTTGTACTTTTACCGGCATGTTATGAGAGAGATAAAAACATTCTTCAATACGCTTTCACCGGGGCAATATAACTATTTGGTGCAGCTGGCGGAGCTTACCGCAGCGTGGAACGAAAAGATCAACATCATTTCACGTAAAGATATAGGACACCTGACAGAGCGACATATTTTGCACTCTATGACTATCGGTCGTTATGTTGATTTTGTGCCGGGCACGACCATACTTGATGTAGGTACAGGTGGAGGATACCCCGGTCTTCCTCTGGCTGTTATGTTCCCGGAGGTAAATTTTCACCTCATCGATGGAGTGAAAAAGAAGATTATGGTGGTGAACGATATTATCAATACTATGGGTTTGAAGAATGTGACAGCGGAACAGTGTCGTGTAGAACAATGCGAAAGGACGTATGACTTTATTGTCAGCAGGGCAGTTACAGCACTGCCTGCTTTTGTGTTATACTGCGAGAAAAACATCTCTAAGCACCATAAAAACAGACTGAGAAACGGGTTGCTCTATCTTAAAGGGGGTGACTTTGATGAGGAGCTGTTGCAGTTAAACCATTGGAAATGGATTGTTTACGAGCTTTATAATGACTTCCCGTTGCCGTTTTTTGAAACCAAGAAGTTGGTATATCTTTACCGTTAAAAAAATAATGATACTATTTTGGCGTTCCTTCATGAAGGATGGTTGAGGTATGCTGCTATGAGAAGAACTATTTTATCAATTTTTTTATTTTTATCTGTCGTTGCCGGCCTGGAGGCACAAAATAGGCCTGTAAACCTTATTAAACGGGGCAAATACGAAAAGGCAAATTACCATATTTCTAAAATGTTACATAACGATACGGCTGATATTGTAGCTTGTTATGCCAACGCATTGCTCTTTTCTACAGCAGACTGGGAAGAAAGTCATATCGACACGGCATGGAAATATATTGTAAAGGCATATAAGAGCTATTATCGCATCCGCGACAGGGCTTTTTTGATGGAGGTTTATAAAGCCGGCATTAACGAATCGACTATTAAACGCACCATGCGGCACATCATCCGTGAAGCTTACCAACAAGCCGAACAGTTGCATACTTATGCAGGTTATGAGCATTTTCTCAGGCACTATGATCACCCTTATGCGAAGCCACAGATAAAGAGGGCAGAGCGGTCGTTGGAGGTGCTTTTTCTTGAGCAGAACCGATCGATAGAGGATTACAAAGCTTATCTCAAAGAGAACCCCTGGTCGCCATACAGGAGAAGGGTTGAAGACTCACTTTTTATCCTGGCATGCCCCGATACATCGCTCGAACAGCTTGCTGCTTTTCTGGCAGCGTATCCTTATAATCATAACTGTGAAGATGCATTGGAGCTGCTTATCCAGCGGTATGCTGCCGATGGGGAGCTCTCTTCGTTGATGGTATTGCCGGCAGCATATCCCGATGCGATAAAGAAACCGCTCTATCGTATGGAACTGAAGACAGCTATGCAGGCGTGGCAGCTGGGACTTACCGATACATACCCGGAAGAGCAGCAAGGAGAGGCAGGTACAGTGGAAGAGAACAAAGCATCAGAACTCAAGAGACGACTACAACGCGAAGGTGCCATGGCCGGCGACCTGCAATTGTCGCTGATGTGGAACAACTACAACGATATCGACCTGCACTGTATTGACCCCCTCGGTGAAGAGATTTATTACAGAAATAAAAAGTCGGAGCGTTATGGTGAGCTTGATGTAGATATGAACGTACACTATATGCAGGGCAGGTCATCCGTAGAGCCGGTGGAGAATATCTACTGGCCATCAGGATATGCCATGCCGGGTACCTACAAGGTGTACGTACGGCACTTCAGAAAGCATGAAGGAGAAAACACCGATGATCCAACCCCCTATACTGTTCGGGTGTTGAACAATGGCAAGGAGGCATACTATGAGGGGGAGCTCGTTTTCGATTATTACCAGCCACGGATTCATATTGCTGATATCACCTACAACCCGCCGCGTAAAGAGATCAACTATCATGAGACAGCAGTACGCAAAAGACTGCTGAAGTATATCATAGATGCTCCGCAGAAAGAGCTGGCATGGATAGCGGCACAACGTTATCTCCGGATATTTCTCGATAATGGCGTTTATGCCAAGGCAGTGGCAGCTATTGACACTTTGCTGCCCTTTTTTATAAAAGCACCTCACACTGCCGGCCGGCTGAAGACACTTCAGGATATCTTACGTGCTAAACACGGAGAGGTGAAAAAGGAGGCATTGTCCGGTGCTGTGAACACCAGACACGATGAGTATATGCCTGTGATAACGGTCGATGAGCAGCGGATATACCTTTGTAGCCGAGGCCGTGGGGAGAGTCTGGGGGGTGAGGATGTTTTTTCATCGGACTACAGGCAAGGGCAGTGGCTCGCTCCTGAGTTGGTCAGGGGAGTCAATACTGCGGCATACAACGAAGCACCGATGGCGGTGTCGCCCGATGGCAACAGGATGCTACTCTTCAGAGGTGGTGACCTCTTTATGGTTACCAGAAGCCACCATGGATGGGATACCCCTGTACGCCTCCCGGAACCTGTTAATACCCTTTCGTGGGAAGGAGATGCCTGCTTTACCGCCGACGGGATGGGTATTATCTTCGCCTCCGACAGAGCAGGAGGGCTAAACCGAACAGGCCAGCCGCTCTTCTATCACGGTATTTTAAATTATGCATCAGATATCTATATCTCCTTTCATGACGGACAAGGAAAGTGGTCGCAACCGCAGTCGCTGGGAGATGCTGTAAATACCCCCTTTTGCGAGAGAAGCCCTTTTTTGCATCCGGATATGAAGACCCTCTACTTCAGCTCCGACGGCCATGCCGGACTGGGAGGCCTCGACCTCTTTATGACCAAAAGAGTGGATGATACCTGCTGGATATCATGGGCCACACCGGTGAATATGGGAACAGGCATCAACACTACAGGCGATGACTGGGGGTACAACTTCTCCGCTGCGGGTGAATATGCCTATGCCTCTATGCCTTCAAAATACAGTGATGATGATATATGCCGTATCACTGTGCCGGAAGCACTAAGGCCTGAGATAGTCGTGAGAGTATTTGGCAAAGTGTTCGATGCAGAAGATAGTGCAGGTGTTCAGGCAGCCATCAAATGGGAAGCCTTGCCCGCCGGCAGGCGCATAGGGATCGCCGCTACCGACCCTACTTCAGGAGACTACTCAATAATGCTGCAACCCGGGAAAAGATATGGCTATTTCGTCGAAAAAGAAGGCTACTATCCTGTGTCGAGAAATATCGATTTGAGAGAAGTGTATCGCTCAGAAGAGATAAGAGTAGATATCGAAATGGTTAGTATCAAAACAATGATCTCTTCCGGAAAGGCATTGAATATCAACAATCTGTTTTTCGACCACGATAAGGCTATGCTGCGGAAAGAGTCGTATGCTGAACTCGACAGGCTCGTAGACTTTCTTAATATGATCCCGGAACAGGTGGTTGAAATTGCCGGCCATACCGACAATACCGGCAGTGCTGAATATAATAAAGCCCTCTCCGGAGCCCGTGCACAAGCGGTGTGTAACTACCTCGTTCAGCAAGGGGTGAGTAAGTCACGACTCATTGTGAATGGCTTTGGCGAGACAAAACCCATCGAGACCAACGATACATCATATGGAAGAGAGAAGAATAGAAGAGTAACTTTCCGGTTGGTGAACACAAAAGAGTGATTAATAAATATAAAGATGGAGGAAAAGCAATAGTGGTGCTGATAAACCAGAAACCCAACGCAGTACCCTTACACTCTCTTTTGTGCGGGGCCCATTGTAATACCATGTACCGTCATGTTGAAATACAGACCAATTATCCGTATCTTTGCAAAACTAATCCAGGTTTTTTGCCATATGAAAAACATCATTAACCTATTGATAGTAGCCATTATCACCGGATGCAGCACCCCTAAACTGGTGACTCAAGACACCCTGGAACAAGCCTATCCTTGTGGAAAAGAGAGCACCGGCGTTAATTTGAGGATTACAAACGAGGGTGTTATGTACTTCAATGCTTTCTCACTGATCGTAGATAAAAAATATACTGATTTTGCCGGCTGTAAACCCGGAGAAACTACATGCTATAAAAATGTACCTTATATCTATACCAATAATGAATACGCAATAAAAGTATATCCAACAAAATATACAGGAGTTACATACCGTGATAAAGCCATTTACGGTAAAGGAGAGAAGATCACCACCGGAGATTATACCCTCGTTGTGAAACAAACACACTTTACCAACCCCGAAAATTATGTAAAACCGGAAATAATACTTCGGCAAGAGTAAAATTCTTTGTGAAGGTAATTTATCCGGATATTCTTTTAGTAAGTTTGTTTTAATTAAAATAGTGTATTTTTATCGGCTGAAATAAAAATTCATATTTCTTTGGTACTATGTAATGGCAATAGTTCATATTAGTAATAGAAACTTTTCAAATCGTATGCAACAATTTAAAAAACTCACATTTTCTGCTATTATTCCTGAATTGGTAACGAGGTTTGCTCACAATGATGCTGTAGGTTTTGTTGATGAGAAGCAGATGACCTATGCTGATATGGGTAAAAAGATTTCGGCAGTAATTGCTTTTCTTGAGTCACTGGAAGTGGAGCCCGGAGAGAAGGTAATGATATACAGCCAAAATATGCCACACTGGCCTGTTGTTTATTTTGCAGTACAGTGCATGGGTGCAATAGTAGTGCCTGTTTTGCCTGATTTTAATAAGCATGAACTTGAGAATATCATTCAGCATTCCGAAACGAATACCCTCTTTGTGTCGGAGAGCCTTCGGTATAAGATGGAAGATATCAATACAGAGGATATAAAGCATATTGTAAGGATCAACGATTTTACGTTGTTGCAGTCGCCATCGTCAGCGTCTTTCAATGAAGATGCCATACCAAAAAAGGAATATAAGACCGAGGAAGATACCCTTTCTATCTTGTTGTATACTTCGGGCACAACGGGTAATTCGAAAGGGGTGATGCTCTCGCAGCGGAATGTTATCATCAATGCTATTCAGGGAGGCAAGGTACAGACGATAATGCCCAAAGGGCGTTTTTTGTCGGTATTACCCCTGTCGCATACCTATGAAAACACGCTTGGTCTTATCCTTCCTATCCTCTATGGAGCCTCAGTGACCTATCTGAAGAGGCCCCCTACCGCAGCAGTGTTGCTGCCGGCATTGAAGTCTGTAAAGCCACACTATATGCTTACTGTACCCATGCTTATCGAGAAGGTTTACAGGAACAGCATCCTTCCCGGTATCAATAAAAGCGCTATCACCCGGATGATGTACAACAACCGGTTGACCAACAAGCTTGTCTGTCGTATGGCCGGCAAAAAGCTGTATAAGACCTTTGGCGGCAAGTTGAAGTTCTTCGGCATTGGTGGAGCGAAGTTAAATGCGGGAGTGGAGGACTTTTTGAGAAAAGCGAAATTCCCCTATGCTATCGGGTATGGGCTCACCGAGTCGTCACCGTTGATAGCAGGCTCCAACCCTACCAACACCCGATTTCAGGCTATCGGCAAGGAGGTTGTAGGTGGCTTGATGAAGATTCATAACCCTGACCCGGTGACAGGAGCAGGAGAGGTGTGGGCCAAAGGGCCACATATAATGCTAGGTTATTACAAAGACGAGGAGCGGACAAAAGAAGTGCTCACACACAATGGCTGGCTGAAGACCGGTGATTTGGGCGTGATTGATAAAAAGGGATACCTCAGTCATAAAGGACGGATGAAAAATATGATTGTTGGTGCCAACGGGGAAAATATTTACCCTGAAAATATAGAATCAATCATCAATACTTTCCCACATGTTGCTGAATCCCTCGTAATGGAGAAAAAAGGCAAGCTTGTTGCATTGGTCCATTTTAACAGAGAAGAGCTCGAGCTTAAGCTTAAAGCTATGGCAGCAGACCTGTCAAAAAAAGTTGATAATAGGATCGATGAGCTGTCGCAAAGGGTGGATCGTACAATAGAAGAACTTTCCAATGAGCTCGAACAATACATCAACAGCCGGGTAAATAAATATTCAAGAATAAACGATCTGGTAGTGCACAACGAACCCTTCGTAAAAACGGCTACTCAGAAAATTAAAAGATACCTCTACGTCTAGTGACGGTGGTGGTCGTCATCTTCAGGACGATGGTGAATGGTGCCTTTAGGATGTTCGGGTGGAGCGTATAAAGAGTATATCTTTACATCAGTATCTCCTGTATTGATAAGGTTATGCCAGTAACCGGCAGGAATAAGGATAGACCAGTCGTCAGAAACTTCCTTGTCGAAATAGAGACTGTCTTCGGTCTGGCCCATCAGTACTCTTGCTTTGCCTGTTTCTATTCGGAGAAACTGATCATTATGCGGATGGGACTCCAAACCAATCTCCTCACCCGGTTTTAACGACATAACCGTTAGTTGCAGATGGCCACCGGTCCACCGGGCAGCACGAAAATCGTTGTTCGCTACAGTGAGTTCCTCTATATTTACAACCCAGGGCTCAGTACCCAAATCCTCATGTTCCATCATTACATTTTGTGATGGTTCTTCTTGCTCCTCATTATTGCTGCTGCATCCCATTGCAATAAATAGTAATGCTATAAACAGGGAGTATAGCATCGTACATGTGTTCTTTTTCATAACTAAAATCTTTTTTATAATTACAAATATAATGAATTCCGGACATTTTGAAAAATATGACGTTGTTTATGCAAAAAAAGGTGATCATATTGTCATTAAAACACGATTGTATTGAAAAGTATCATAAAAATGCTATAATATGCCTGTCATTTGTTTTTGCACACTATTTTTGGTTGCATTATATTTGTCCTGAAAAAAACATATATAAAAATTTATGAAAATACCGATTGTTGTTCTTATATTCATTGCTT
>JAVVFR010000074.1:0-7188 GCA_032250595.1 Bacteroidales bacterium
CTTACATTGTCAATAAAAGCCATTCGTATCAGCAACCGGTTATTACGATGTTTTTTTGTACTTTTGCCGTACATGGCAAAAATCAGTAAAGATATCGTGATAAAGAACAAAAAGGCCTCTTTTGAGTATTTCCTTTTGGAGGAGTACACAGCAGGTATCGTACTTACCGGGAGCGAGATTAAGTCGATCCGTGAAGGCAAGGCTAGTATCGGTGAGGCTTATTGTATTTTTGAAGGGGATGAGTTGTTTATCAGGAGTATGCATATCTCTGAGTACCATCACGGGGGCTATTCGAACCATGATCCGAAACGCGACAGAAAACTGTTATTAACAAAACGTGAGTTAAAGCGTATCGCATCGAAAACTATTGAGAAAGGCCTCACCATTGTTCCTGTTACGTTATTTACCAACGAAAAGGGCTGGGCCAAGCTCACGATAGCTATTGCCAAGGGAAAAAAGTTTTATGACAAGCGTGACTCCATCAAGCAACGTGATGCCGACCGCGATCTGGACAGGAATATCAAGCTATAACCCTTTACACGTCATCATCTTCCCCGTCACTAAACACGTCCCATCCGGGATACGCATCCTCTTCTTCTTCTTCATCTTTCCAGTGTCTATCAGGTTGGGGTCCCTCCTTCCGATATACAAAAGCAAGTATCACCCCGGCTATCAATCCGGTAAGGTGTCCTTCCCAACTGATATTTTTATCAGGATAGAAATCAGGAAACACTGCCCATATCATACTTCCATAAAGAAATATCACCAACATGGCAAAAGCAATAAGGTGTCTGTTTTGCCTAATAACCCCACCCGTAAAATGAAAAGCTGCCAATGCATACACCAGACCACTGGCACCTACATGCACCGAACCTTTAATACCGATAACCCATAACCATACCCCGGCAATAAGAACAGACCATAACAACACCCTCCATGCAATGGTTGGGTAGAAATAAAACAACCCGGCAATAAAGAGCAGCAACGGAACAGTATTGGAGAATAGATGATTGATACCGGCATGTAGCAATGGCATGGTAACCACACCGGTGAGCCCCGATAGCTTGCGCGGTTGTAATCCCCATGGATTGAAGTCCGTATTAGCAATAAATTCTATCAATTCAATGATCCATGGGCACGCCATCAACACCACGGCAATGATAATGCTCGAAAAGAGATGTTTTTTCCGATATAATTCATAATTCTCTGTCATAGTAAAAAATTCATTTTATCCTCTTTTCTTTTACACATATCATATCAAACCATGCCGGTGGATGTTGCATTTCGGTAAAGATACAAAACAGTTCACTTACTGTAATCAGAATCATGCCAAAGAGTTTTACTGCCACAATGACACCTCAACAAGATAAAAAATACGCCTAAAAATAGTATCTTTGTGGCACAGCAGGGTATTTTTGTAACGGAATACAATGGTAATTACCTCTATTCGTTACTATACATTACGTAAAAGGATAAAAACAATTTATTACATCAGAACAGAACACATGAAACGCGTATACACATTTCTAATTTTCATCATTTTATTGTTATCTCAGTTATCATTGTTGTATGCACAAAATGAGGATTTGCAGGAGTTAGGACAGCAGGCAGGGATTGATAAGATTAGCAAGGCACTAACGATCATAACCGGTTTTTACGTTGACAGTGTTGATACCGACAAACTGGTTACTTCAGCCATCAAAGGGATGTTAAAGGAGTTAGATCCTCACTCAGTATATTTCAATGCTGATGAGATAAAGCGAGCCAACGATCGTTTATTGGGCAACTTCACCGGCATTGGCATACATTATGAGATGATAGAAGACACCATCGTGGTTTTACACCCGCTCCCCTATGGCCCTTCTGCCATGGCCGGGGTATTGGCGGGCGACCGGCTGATAAGCATCAACGGTAACAAAGCTACAGGCAATCATGCCAATACTGCATGGATAAGCAAGAAGCTGCGTGGCGAAGCAGGGACAGTAGTCACGATGGAGTTCCTTCGTCCCGGAGAAAGCAAGCTGATAACACTGGAAATCGAACGGGCAAAGATCCCCATCAACAGCCTTGATGCCGGATTTATGTTATCAGAAAAGACAGGATATATCAAGCTGAATAAGTTCTCGCGCACTACCATGGCGGAGTTCAACAAATCCTTCGACGCGTTGGAAAAGAGTGGGATGCGCAACCTTATCCTTGACTTACGGGGTAACTCAGGAGGATACCTTGATGTGGCCAACAAGTTGACAGATGTTTTTCTAAAGAAGAAATTGTTGATGGTATATACTGAAGGTATCAACAGTAAGAAAAAAGAGTACTTTTCAACGAGGAAAGGAAAGTTTGAAAAAGGGTCTTTGGTGATCCTTATTGATGAACGATCAGCTTCAGCCAGTGAGATTGTGGCCGGAGCGATACAGGACTGGGACAGAGGCTTGGTAATAGGCCGACGTAGTTTTGGGAAAGGAATGGTACAAAAACCTTACACCTTGCCTGATGGCTCGGTGATACGCCTGACGGTAGCGCGTTATTACACACCCACCGGACGTCTTATTCAACGCCCTTACGATAAAGGGAAAGAAGCCTATTATGATGAGATCAGAAAACGTACAACAAATAATACAAATGAGCATATCGACAGCATCAGCATTCCTGATTCCTTGAAGTTCTACACCCCAAACCACCGGATGGTAATTGGCGGTGGTGGAATAGTACCCGATGTTATTGTACCACCCGACACCACAGCAATAAATGAGTTATACAAAAATATCAGAAATGCGAACCTGATCAACAGATTTATATTACAACAAGTCGATAAAAAACGGGATAGCCTGTTGCAACAATATCCTGATACTGATGCCTTTATTCAGAAATACCCAACACAACCCACCGGTTTTGATCAATTTATAGCCTATTGCAAACAGAAGCAACTCGAGATCGATGAAGATCAGCTCTCTATAATAAAAAACCGTTTAGAAAGAGCGTTAAAAAGGAGCTATGCACGGCATCTGTATGATTATTCAAGTGTGTTTCGTGTTATTGCCACAGATGATGAAACCATCCAAAAAGCATTAGAGCTCATTGAAGAAAAAAATATTGCGAAGCGATACAATTTGAAAATGTAATGAACTCTTTTAAAGAGACAGATGTTAAAAAAACAGTGTCGGGGAGAACATTTTTAAAAATCAATCCTTATCTTTGACACCACTATATTCATAAAATTAACCGTTGAAAACATAAAGGATATGGCAGATATAAGAACAAAATACATGGGGTTATCACTAAGAAGCCCAATAATCGTTGGCAGTTCAGGTTTAACAAACAATCTGGAGAACATACAAAAGATTGAAGAACAGGGAGCCGGTGCAGTGGTGTTAAAATCACTTTTTGAGGAACAGATCCGTTATGAATCGGGCAAGTCTGTTAACGAAAGCAGCGAATATGGCACTATTTATCCTGAGGCGATAGACTACATTGAGCATTACAGCAAGCATCACAAGATTTCGTATTACCTTGACCTTATTAAGGATTGCAAAAAGGCGGTGAATATCCCTATCATTGCGAGTATCAACTGTATTTCACCTTACGAATGGACCTCATTTGCAAAGGAAATTGAGAAAGCGGGAGCCGATGCATTGGAGCTGAATGTCTTCATTCTGCCATCCGATCCACAACGCACCAGTGGAGACATAGAAAAAGTTTATTTTGAGATTATTGAGCAGCTGAAGAAGAAGATCTCTATACCGTTGTCGTTAAAGATCAGTTATTACTTTTCCGGGCTGGCCCGTTTTGTCAAACAACTATCGTGGACCGACATCAAAGGGCTGGTGCTGTTTAACAGGTTCTTCTCTCCCGATATCGACATTGACAATTTTAAGGTTATCTCCACCAACGTATTCAGTAATGCTGATGAGTTGCCAATCTCTTTACGTTGGATAGCGATGCTTAGTGATATCACCCAATGTGATTTATCTGCTTCCACCGGTGTGCACGACGGCACTGCCGTGGTGAAGCAATTGCTGGTAGGGGCACAAACCGTTCAGGTGACCTCTGTGCTCTACAAAGAGGGCTTTGCACATCTTAAAAAAATGACCACTTTCTTAGAGGAGTGGATGGAGAAAAATAATTTTGCCACCATCGATGACTTCAGGGGTAAGATGTGTTACCACTCCACAGAGAATCCTGCAGCATATGAACGCGTACAGTTTATGAAACATTTTGCAGGGATAGAATAATTGAAGATCAGTCCAAAACAAATCAATTCACAATAATAATACCTTTTTAAAACTTACGGGCAGCACGCACACGATAGGTAACGGTTTTATTATTGTGTATGGTATCTCCTGAGCTAAAGCTGGTGCCTTGTGCACTAATAGAGTTGTTTTGTGTTGAACTCCAATAATTTGATATATTATCAAACGACCCTTTTCCACTCACATGAAGATTCTGATACATCAGGTCCAGTTCCTGGCGGGAAGGTAAAAACCAATCAGTAAAACCATTAAGGCTATAATCGGTTGTTTTTCTTGCTGCGATATTCGATGAAATACAATTAGCGATAATAGCTTGTGTATTATTATATCCGGAACCTATAGCACTATTAAGGCTTCCCGGTATCAGTGTACCGGAACATCCCCAGTCGGTACCTGATGACTGGTCGACGGGAGCGGCTTCCAGGTATCTCCATCCATCGGAGTAGTATCCTTTATCATAGTACACCAATCCACCTGCCGGCCCGGTAGTACCAATCGCCCAGGAAGTATCGGTCATAAATACCAGCTCATTGCCATAAACCGTACCGGCACTATTGGTAGCAAAAGCACGTACATAATAAGTAGTGGCTGATGCCAGTTGCGTCAGTTGACATGAAAAACTTCCTATCCCTGTTCCCCCTGTGACAAAATCGGTTGCCAACGTAGGATTCGGTATAGTATCGTAACACATCCCACGGGATGTTATTGCCGCACCACCGTTAGAAGCAATGGTGGCATCAACCACGGCACTTACCGGAATGACAGAACTCAGAGAATCGGTGGTGATAACGGCATAACCTGCGCCACTCCACTGCGGAACACCCGTTGTTCCCATCTGTAGATACTGTCCGGGTTGACCGGCAGGAATATTTACCTACATGGTGCCGTTCCAGTAACGCATATCTCCCGGCTGATCACCCTTTGGTAATACAACATACCCGCCGCCGAGATTGAGTGAAATCGTGTCGTTGTGCATACTCAGTTGCTGTAACTCATTCGTATCTGAATCATCATTTTCCACCGTTAAGTATCCGGCGTCATTGTTGAAATAACTGACATTCACAGGAGATCCCGTAAGGCTGGTATATTGTCCGTCAAAATCACTCTTCTGATTCCATCGAATGGTATCACTCTGTGTGATGCCATGCGCCACAGATGTAGTAAATAACGGTATTTTTATTATTTGTTGAATCCCTGTTATTTCAGATATTTCATACGGTTGTTGCACGCCATGTGCCACTGAGCCTGTTGTTGCGGTATCCATAGTTTGAATAACCTGGCCGATAGAATAACTAACACTTCCATGAGGAGATGCAATATCGCCTCCGGCCGTTAAAACTGCTTCCTGCGCTTTTGTTGAGAAAAACACAGCCACAGCAAAAACAGAGATCAGGATAAATTTAAGATTAATACTATTTTTTTTCATAGCCACAGCTTTTGTTTTCTAGTTTAATGAAGTTATTTGTTAATAAGATGGAGGGGTATCTAATCATAAGAAAAAAAAACAACATGCAATGATATTACAATATTTCATAACATCAAAAAACACCATGTTAAAATTTCTTTAAATTACTCCGTAGAAACGAAAGAGAGTATCACTTCGAAGTTCTTGTTACGATAGAGCATCACAGATATTTGAGGAGCCTCACTGACTGATTTGTATTTTCCTGCCGGGTCATACACGGTATAAGATTGCAGCAGGCCATCGGGATCATTTTTCACCGTTTGCAGGAGCCATTGATCATCTCTGACCTTTTCGAGCTCCTGCACCAGGCAGTTGTAAAGCGACAGCGCATCACTATAACTTTCCGCATTGCTAAAAGCGTAAGTAACCTCTCTTACATGTCCGTCGATGGTAAGGCTTCCTTCGTTGGCCAGAGGAAAAAGGTAGGCTAAAGAATAGATTGTTATGCCATAGGCATCAAAACCATTACCGGTTTTTAGCGCTGCAAAATTATGTTTCATGGCATGGATAATCTTTCTGAAGGCGGGTGCGATAGAGTCATGGCAATCGTAACAGCAGCCGATGTTGCACACCGAAAACTTTGTAACATAAATACGCTGTTGGTCCGACAGATAGAATCCTGCCATTCCTTCGGACAATGGTGCTCTTTTTGTTATTCCCACAATCTTGTTGTTGATCATCATCACAGTACCACTCTCCGTCCCTGTTACTGTCAGTGTGTTACCGGAAGTGTCGTGATGAAAATACTCAGTGAAAGCCCATTTCTCATTGATCTGTTGGCCCTCTTTCATCCTCTCAGCCCTGATATAGCCCTTATCTGTTATAACACATGCATTATAGTTATTTTCATCGACAAAATTCCAGACGATCCCAAAAGGTTTATTGTCAATATCTCCCGGCTTATAAAATTGCATCGTTATTTGAAAATTACCGGTTGATGTTCCCGCGATATTGTTAAGAAGGAACCGTTTGACATCCCGGTTGTTGTGATTATGGACAAAAAACCTGCCGGAATCTATTTCAGCAGTAAACGATGGCTCCCTGCCTGTAGACCAGTTGTTTCTGTTGTCCTGAAAGCTGTCGAAAAACCTGCAATCATTTTGTGCCCTCGTTTTCCGACAAGGCATCAACAAGCAGACCAAGGCAATAAATACTATAATGATACGTGTTTGCACAAGATTATGTAAGTATTAATTTATCTTTCAGGAATATTTCAGCAAACTCCCGCACACAGCCATGCCCCCCTTTTTCAGTTAACACAAAAGATACGGCGGCTTTCACCTCCTCCACAGCATCGGCAGGGGCAGCAGAAAACCCAACCTGTGCGATTACATCCAGGTCATTGATATCATCACCAATGTAAGCAATATTGTCTTTAGCAAGTGTCAATTTTTTCATCCATTTTTTCAACACCACCTCTTTTCTCTCTTGTCCGGTATACACAAACTGCACTCCGAGCATATCAGCACGGTG